>CASDRW010000050.1 GCA_949283275.1 uncultured Pseudomonadota bacterium | reverse complement strand
TTTGTTGATGTTGTGTAAAATTGCCAAGAAATTTAATGTTAGCTTGGATGAACTTTTAAACATCGAATTGCAGAATCATAAATCTTTGTCCAGAGTGGCAGAGGAAAATTTGTTGATTGAGCGGATTAAGTCAACCGATGACAAACTGCTTGAATATATTGCCGCACAAATTGATATTGTGATGAAATATTTTGCCAAAAATTAGTCAGACGTGTTTGGAACCGGTTTTGTTGCGGTAGATGGCTTGCAACAGGTGAGATATTTTGTTGCCGACAAAGTTTTTATCAGCCATAGGTTGTTCGGATTTGACAAGCGTTTCGGGACGGCTAATCGAAATACCATTGGCTGATGGATTGAGGTCTTTTTGGATGGTGTATAATTCCATATTGCCGACTTTTTTGAGCGGAATGTCTTTGATAACATGAAAGCCTGATTTTTCCCAGTATGGCAACAAGGGTTCGGTGCAATAACCGATTGCTTTGTCATAGCCGTTGAGTTCACAAAAAGAAAAAGCATATTCCATCAGTTGCGAGGCAAGGGGTGTTTTGCGATATTCTTTTTTGCAGCAAAGCCTTTCTAGTTTGGCAAAACCATTGAAAAAACGCGCGCGCAGACAGCCGATTACGCCGTTGTCATCGGTAGCGTAGAAGTGAGTGCAGCCGATAAAGTCATTGTTGTCAAATTCTTTATCCTCAGGTACACCTTCTTCTTTGACAAAGATTTGCCGACGCAAATCCATGGCGGCAGAAATTTCTTCGGCGGTTTGAGCGATTTTGATGTCAAAACTATGTTTCATTGCTAATTCTTTCATCTATTCTTTGTGTTTATTTTCGCTTGACTCGCCTCAAATTAGAATATACTTTTTTTATAACCCTGTTATATATTTTGGGAATGATATTTAAGAGATTTTGCAAAATGAATATTAAGAGAGAAAGCGTGATTATAAGGCAGCTCCTTTATTTGCTGGCAACAATTCGTAACGGAAAAATTACGCAAACCGCCGAAGAAAACGGAATTAAGGCCTCTAATCTCAGCAGTTTGCTTAAGGAGCTGGAAGAGGTGGCAGGGGCGCCGCTGCTTAACCGCAAAAGCGACGGAGTTGAGCCAACAATGGCCGGAAAAGAATTGTATAAATTGGCGAAAGAGTTTGAAGTTACCTTAAATAAATTCAGAAATTTGCAGAAAAAAATTAATAAGCATGAGAAAATAGTGTTTTATATGCCGCAAAATATTGAGGTAGACTTGTCGGCTTTTAGGCAGGATTGTGATGTGGTAAGAACAGATGATTTTAGGGAATGTGATGTTGCCATAGTGCTTCAAGAACCTGAAAAAATGAGCAAAAATTATGAAATGACAAAATTAATATATCAAACCGGTAAGATGATTTTTAATACCTGGGCAGTATGCAAGAAAAAACAAAACAGGTCAGCTTATAAGCTCTATAAATTTTTAGTCGAAGAAATTATGTGATCAACCAAGGCGTCAATCGGCAAATCGGGGGTGTCTTTGTAGGAGACAATCCAAAACGGATGCGAAATGTTGAATTTGAATTTGCTAAGCTCAACAAGCCCCTCGGAATAGCCGGTTTTGGGGAGAAGGCCAATGCCAAGGCCATCTTTTATAACTTGGGCCAAAACCGGAGCGGAGTTGGTTTGGACGGCAATATGATTGGCCGTGTGGATAATCTTGCCCCAGTTGCTCCAAGTGGTGGTAAAAATATCGCGATTGCACAAAAAGTGATTTTGGCATAAATCATTTATGTTTTGCGGATAGCCATAGCGCGCAAGATATGACGGTGCCGCAAACAACCCAAAATGCAAAATATGTTTGGATATTTTTAGCTTTTTGCTGGCGGATGGTTTTTGATACAAAACGGCAATGTCGCTTTCGCGGATGAGATTGGGATTGGTGACGGAGCAACAAATGTCAATCGAAATTTTGGGGTATTTAAGATAAAACTCCGGCAGGCATGATGAAATATAGCCCGAGGCAAGGCCGTCGCCAACCCATAATCTGATGCTGCCTTTGGTTTTGGACTGAGAGCTATAGTTTTTGATTTTGAGAAGAGTGCTTTCAAACTGGCTGGCTATTTCGAAAATCTCTTTGCCGTCGTTGGTTAAGACGACACCAGTTGATAGTCTGGTGAGCAAGGGAAGCTTTAATTCGGCCTCAAGCTGTTTGAGCATTTTGGAAAAATTGGATTGTTTGTAGCCGTGTTTGCTGGCGGTCTCATTTATTTTGCCGGTTTTACCGGTGGCAGTAAAACACAAAAGCTCGCGGATAAGACGAAGTTCTTCCTTTATGGTGGGCATCAGTTCTCTCGTTTATATGAAATTTGATTCATTATTATATAATAGGGCTACATATTAATACATATTTTCGGGATTTGTAAATACCTAAAAATATTATCGTTTTTTAATAGATAAAAAATGCTTGCAAATTTAAACAAACGTGGTATATAAGGGCAACCTGTTGGAGAACAAGGCTTGTTTTTCAATAGGCGAATCGTGTTAATTTATAATTTCGTGGGAGGCCGGCCATGGCCTTGATTAACCACGAAACCTAACAAAAAGGTGATGAAATGGCTAAGTCTAAAAAACAAATTTTAGGTTTAATCAAGCTTCAGATCCCTGCAGGGAAGGCTAACCCTTCTCCTCCGGTTGGTCCGGCTTTGGGACAAAAAGGCTTGAACATTATGGAATTTTGCAAAGCATTTAATGCCGCAACTCAGAAATTGGAGCCGGGTATTCCGGTGCCGGTTATCATTACGGCTTATGAGGACAAATCGTTTACGTTTGTTACCAAGCTTCCCCCGGTTGCTTATTATTTGAAAAAAGCTGCCGGTTTGCAGTCTGCTTCAAAAGAGCCCGGTAAAGTTGTTGCCGGTCAGGTTACAATTGCTCAGGTTAAAGAAATTGCCGAGACTAAGTTGCCGGATTTGAATTGTTCGACAGTTGAGTCTGCCATGAATATGGTTAAAGGTCAGGCTGTTTCTATGGGCATTAAGGTTGTGGAGTAAGCTGATGGGAAAAAGAATTGTAAATGCTTATAAAAATCTTGACAGGAATAAATCTTATTCTTTGAAAGAGGCGGTAAAAATCGTTAAAGAAAACGCCAAGGCTAAATTTGACGAAACAATTGATATCGCTATTAATTTGGGTGTTGATCCCAAGTATGCCGACCAGATGGTAAGAGGTGTTTGCGCCCTGCCGCACGGTACCGGCAAAAAGGTCAGAGTTGCCGTTTTGGCTCAAGGTGAAAAAGCCGATCAGGCTAAGGCTGCCGGTGCTGATATTGTCGGCGCTGAGAATCTGATTGATTCTATCTTGGCCGGAAAAATTGATTTTGACAGATGCATTGCTACTCCCGATATGATGGGAATGGCCGGTAAGGTTGCTCGTGTTTTGGGACCTAAGGGCTTGATGCCAAACCCCAAACTCGGAACTGTTACTGCCGATGTTGAAGGCGCTGTCAAAAAAGCTAAGGCCGGTGAAGTTCAATATCGTGTCGAAAAGACAGGTATTGTTCATGCCGGTATCGGCAAGGCCAGCTTCTCGGAAGAGCAGATCTATGAGAATACAAAGGCCTTTATTGATGCCATAATTAAAGCTAAACCCCAAGGATCTAAGGGAACTTATATGAAAAAAGTTTCTTTGAGCTCAACCATGGGGGTTGGCGTTAAGATTGATTTGACCGCTTTGTAATATAAAGTGGTCGCGAGAGTTTCGGGCGGAAATTTGCCGCCCGAAAATTCGGCAGACTTTCGGGTTTGTCGGAAAAAGCTGTCCAAGACTGCAGGTGGTGCTTGAAACAAATGCTAGTTTGATTGAAAAGCCATCTTAAATATCCTGCATAGACGGAGTTAAGTAAGATTTTTATAATCCTTTTTTCTCCTGGGCAGATTGTAGTCCCGTCAAGGGTGGTTTGGGAGAAAATACTTCTTCTCCTTATAAACTTGGTCTTGGCGGATTGGTTAAAAAAACAATATACCTTCCGGGTATATGTAATTGGAGACAATAAGTGAACCGCGAAGAAAAAACACAATTGCTGGCTGAGCTTAAAGATTTGTTTGACAAATCGGAGACTGTTGTCATTTCGCATTATAAAGGACTGACAGTTGAAGAGGTTTCCGAGCTGCGCAACAATATCAGAAAAGCCGGTGCCGGCTTTAGAGTTACTAAAAACCGGATTACTCGTCTTGCTCTTAAAGGCACAAAATTTGAGTCTTTGGCCGAGTTGTTTGTCGGACCTACCGCAATTGCTTTTGCCAATGATCCGATTTCGGCTTGCAAAGTTTGTGTCGAATTTGCCAAAACCAATGAAAAATTAATCATTATCGGCGGCGCAATGGGAACTGGTGTTCTCTCGGTCGATGAGATTAAACGTTTGGCCTCGATGCCCTCTATGGACGAACTCAGAGCCAAAATTATTGGTTTGTTGCAGGCTCCGGCTGCTCAGTTGGCCAGAGTTACAAAGGCTTATTCAGAAAAAGGCGAGGCTGCAGCTTAAGTTAGCTGGTGGCTGAGTTTTTTAGTGTAATTTGTTAATTTATTTTATTGGAGAAAAAAGATGGCCGATTTAGCCAAATTAGTAGATGAATTGTCAGCTTTGACCGTTATGGAAGCTGCTGACTTGTCAAAAATGTTAGAAGAAAAATGGGGCGTTTCTGCCGCTGCTGCTGTTGCCGTTGCTGCCGGTGGTGCTGTCGGCGGTGCTGCCGCCGCTGAAGAAAAAGATGAATTTGATGTTGTTTTGGCCGAAGCTGGTGCTAACAAAATCAATGTCATCAAAGAAGTTCGTACAATCACTGGCTTGGGCTTGAAAGAAGCCAAAGACTTGGTTGACGGTGCTCCGAAGACCATTAAAGAAGGCGTTGCCAAGGCTGAAGCCGAAGAAATGAAGAAGAAATTGGAAGAAGCCGGCGCTAAGGTTGAATTGAAGTAATTCTTCTTTTAATGTTGGATAAAAAAAAGCTCTCCTGAATTTTTCGGAGAGCTTTTTTTATTATTTGTAGGTGGGAATTTTATTTTGGGCTTTGGTGTTATACATCTCGGTAAAAAGATTGTGCGCCGCTTTGACAAACAAGGAAACTTCGCGGTAGCCGTGTTTCATAATTTGGTTTTGCAGGGTATAAAAAAGTATGGATATTTCTTTGGCTTCGGTGGGGCTTGGTTGATGTTTGGTAATATGTGATTGCATTGGTTTTAAATCCTTTGGTGTTTGTTGATATTATGGAGGTATTTTACCCAAAAATCTTGAAGCAGGGAAGATGCCTAAAATACATAACCGCTACGGCCAAATAAATATAACCATTAACAACTTGTTTTCGGTGTTAAATAATCATTAAGCCTTGTGTGATAAACTGATATCTAATTGGTGCTTTTAGAGAGAAAAAATGTCTGATAACAATATAAAAAAATTACCTTTGAAATCTATTTTACGCGAGGCTTGGGTTGATTGTGCCAATAATGGGAAGATGAACTTACTTTTTGTCGTAGTAGCCTATGTGATGGGAGCTTTGGCTTTGGCAAGCTGGAAGAGTTTGTTGTTTTGGCCGATTTTGTTGGCAATATATTTATTGTGGGGGGCTTGTTTTAGATATTATTTGGGAAGAAAGCCTTTTTTTGAGCCGCGGGCGTTGTTTAACTCGTTGGTGCCGTCAACCAAAATTGTGATGCTGTCGGTTGTGGTGGTTAGTGTGTTGATTTTGTTGCCTATGATTCCACTGTTTGTAAATATTAATCCGGAGTTTAATTTGGCTTATGCTAGATTTTTGCAGGGAGATTTTGAGCAAAATAAATTGTTGTTTTTGATAACCGATGTAGTGTTTTTATTGATATCGCCGATAATGGTTTATCGTCCGTTTTTGGCGTGGATTTCGGCTTTGGCGGGACGCTCGGGTTCTTTGAGATTTGCTTGGAGCAAAACCAAAGGAAATTATGGGGAGTTTTTGTTGTTGGCCGTTTTGACAAATTTTAGTGTCGTTTTAGGGCGTTGTTTGGTTTGGTCATTGGGCGGAAATGATTATCTGACCTTGGTGTTGGCGGCGCCGTTGGTGGTTTATTTTAATGTGGTTTCTATCAAGGCATATGAATTTTTCTTCTTGGATATTGAAGAGCAAAAGGCATAAAAAAAGCCGCTTTTCCAAACTTGGGAAAAGGGGCTTTGAGATAGTATTGCATCTAGCAGTACTTGACAATGAAATCATAATAGATTGAATTGTCAAGCGAACGAATGTCCGGACTGCGATGCGGGCGCAATCTGCTCCAGTCGTGTTTCCTGCCGGTACGATGTGTCTCTTTGAAGTCCTCTGGCACAAAACCTTTGTCATAGGTAGTCTTCTCGTATGCGTGATTACTCGCATTCCAGGTGTATCTCTCTATCTGAAAACTGTCGGCGACAGTTTTGCGAATAAAGAAATCATATTCGTCAAGAGAAAACATTTCAAAGGGCTGTTCGCATTCCATCAAGAACAGGACTTCATTGCTGCGGGCTTTCCAAACAATGGCGTATTTGCCGATTTGGTAACAACTGCAGTCAAGGGTGTAGAACTTTCTGGAAATGGGCTTTTTGAGCCAAGTATATTCATCCTTTTTTACGGCACAAACATACTGACAGTCTACAGGAGCAATCTGAAGTTCCTTGAATATTTTTTCAAAGAACCGGCATCTTTCGGCGTCGCTTACAGGATGCAAAATTTCTTTCTTCTCATTCATAATTGTATCTATTTTATATTAATGTGAGCCTACGTTAGAGCCGAAAGTAAATGATGTCAATAGATTTTTTAACAAAATAGGAATAAGGTATCGGTTAAAATAAAAACAGGAGCTTCAAGCTCCTGTTTTTACATCATCTTTAGAAATTCTTCTTCGCTTAAGATGGTTATTCCCAGCTCTTTGGCAACTTTGGCTTTTGAGCCGGCATCTGTCCCCATAATGACAAAATCGGTGTTTTTGGATACCGAGCCTGATACTTTGGCGCCCAAATCCAAAGCTTTGGCCTTGGCTTCGGCACGGGTGAGATGTTCGAGCGTGCCGGTAAAGACCACCGTTTTGCCGGAGAAAACAGAATCTTGGCGACGGTTGTCAATAAAATCTTCTATCTTGATGTGGGTTAACAGTTGGTTGATAATGTTGATGTTGTGCGGTTCTTGAAAAAACTCAACCATGTCGGTGGCCATGGCTTCGCCGATGCCATCGATTGATATTAGCTTAGAAGTTTCTTTATTAATCATATCTTGCATAAAAGTGAAAAAAGAACCGTAGTTTTGGGCAAGTAACAAGGCGGTCGCGGCGCCGACTTGGCGGATGCCCAGAGCATAGATAAAACGCGGCAAAGAAATTTGGCGGCGCGCCTTAATTGCCTTAAACAGATTATCAACCGATTTTTTGCCCCAGCCCTCGCGGCGCTCCAAATGCAGTCCTTGGGCAGAAGAAAACAAATCATCGCCGCCGTTTCTTTCTTCAAGAGTGAAAATGTCAGCCGGATTGTGCAAAATGCCCTCTTGATAAAAATCTTCGACTATCTTATCGCCCAGGCCTACAATATCAAAAGCATCCTTAGAAACAAAATGAATGATGCGCTCTTTGGCTTGAGCCGGGCAGCTTAGGCCCCCGGTGCAACGCCTCACGGCCTCGTCTTCTTCTTTGATGGCATGAGCTCCGCAAACAGGGCAGATGTCAGGAAAGATAAACTCTTTGGAATCTGCAGGTCGTTTTTCCAAAATAACTCCGACGATTTGCGGAATAACATCGCCGGCACGCTGAATTATTACGGTATCGCCAATACGGATATCTTTGCGTTTGATCTCGTCCTCGTTATGCAAGGTGGCGTGCGAAACAATCACCCCGCCGACATTTATCGGCTCAACATCGGCAACAGGGGTTAAAGCCCCGGTGCGGCCGACTTGAACGCGGATATTATTGATTTTGGTGTAGGCCTGTTCGGCCGGAAATTTGTGAGCAATGGCCCAGCGCGGAGTACGAGTTAAAAATCCGAGCCTTTCTTGCAGAGCAATGGAATTTACTTTGTAGACCACACCGTCAATATCGTATGGAAGAGATGAGCGAATCTCCATCAGCCGCTCAAAACTTTGCTCAATTTCGTGCAAATTATGACATAGGGTGTTGTTGGGATTGGTCGGAAAACCCCAAGAGCGCAGGCAGTCAAAAAATTCGGATTGAGATTGCCAACAACGTGAGGAAACTTCGCCCCAAGTATAGGCAAAAATACTTAATTTGCGTTCGGCTGTAATTCTCGAATCCAGTTGGCGCAAAGATCCGGCAGCAGCATTGCGCGGATTGGCAAAAGGCTTTTTGCCTTGGGCCGTATATTTTTCATTGAGGGCAAAAAAATCAGATTTAGCCATATAAACTTCGCCACGAACCTCCAAAATATTTGGAGCGTCGTCAGGCAAAATCAGCGGAAGTTGTTTGATGGTCTTTAGGTTGGCGGTTATGTCTTCGCCGGTGGTGCCGTCGCCTCTGGTGGCGCCGGAAACGAATTTTTTGTTTTCATAGCGGGCAGAAAAAGACAGCCCGTCAATTTTGGGTTCGCTCATGAAACTGATGTCCTCGGTAGTGTTGAGAAATCTTTTTACTCCGAGAATAAAATCTTCAACCTCGGCAAGCGAGAAAACATCGCCGAGAGAAAGCATGGGAAAACGATGTGTTATTTTGGAAAATCCACTTTTGACGGCGGCACCAACCTTAAGAGACGGAGAATCGGCGCGAATAAGTTCCGGATACAAAGCTTCAATTTGTTCGTTGCGGCGTTTGAGCGCATCATACTCGGCATCGCTCAGATAGGGGGCGTCGTTTTGGTAATAGGCAATGTCCGATTTTGCCATTTCTTCGGCCAAATGTTTGAGTTCGGTTTTGGCTTCTTCAATAGTCAGTTTGTTAACATCTTTCATCGCTTTTTCCCAAAGTTAATCTTGTTGCTTTCGGTATAGCTTTTTTTATCGGTTTTTTCCAGATTAATTATAGAGTTTTACAGATAATAAAAAAGGCCTGCCGCTGATGAAGGCAGGCCTTGAACGGTGTAGAAATTATTTCTCGGGGCTTATGATCATCATCATCTGTTTGCCCTCAAGCTGAGGTGCCTGATCAATTTTGCACAAACCTTCCAAATCTTCCAGCAGGCGATCGAGAACTTCTTTGCCTAAGTTGTTGGCGCTCATCTCGCGGCCTTTGTAACGCATGGTGAATTTTACTTTGTTGCCGTCGGATAAAAACTTTTTGGCTTGCTTAACTTTGACTTCATAATCATGAGTGTCAATCATCGGTCTTAGTTTTAGTTCTTTTATTTCAACAACTTTTTGATTCTTTTTGGCTTCGGCTTTGCGCTTTTGGGTTTCGTATTTGTATTTGCCGTAATCAAGAATCTTACATACCGGAGGCTGTGCCTGAGGAGAAATCTCTATCAAATCAAAACCGGCTTCATCTGCCATCTCAAGGGCTTGAGATATGGGAACAATACCCTTGTTTTCTCCGTTTTCGTCAATTAACCTAACTTGTCTTGCTTTAATCTCTTCATTAATGCGCGGCCCGTCATCATCGCGTACTGGCGCATTGGTATATTCTTTTGCTATTTTAGCCTCCTAATAAATTGTTGAACCGCAATTATAATACAAAACAAATATAAGTTTTCAAGATAAAAATTTAATTAAATCAAGGAATTTTTGCTGAGTAACTTTTAAGATATAATATTGAAGTGTGGTATGTGGTAAAGAATCGATTAGTTGTGTCTGGATATAAGAGGAAGTTTTATAATCCGATAGAACTCGAGTCCGTAATATAAATGTGATTAATTTGCAAACTGTTGTGCAATAATATTTTGTGGTATAACAGTGTATTATAATATTTTTGCAAAAAAAGTAAAAAAAATAAAAAATAATGTTGACAAATAAGGAGGTGTGGATTATACATCTGCTCACTAGCGCGGAGAGCGGTAGTGGTTATAGAAAAGAGTGAATAAGAGATATAAAAGGATACGCAGACATTATTATATGGTACTTAAAAAAGATATAATAAAGTCTGAAGTATGAATAAGGAACCTAGATAAATTCT
>CASDRW010000049.1 GCA_949283275.1 uncultured Pseudomonadota bacterium | reverse complement strand
TCAAGGGCTTGGAAACTGGTGCCGATTGAGAGACTCGAACTCCCGACCAATCGATTACAAATCGATTGCTCTACCAACTGAGCTAAATCGGCATTAAAAAAATCTAAATTTTTAAATTCAGCTCTATACATTACTTTACAATAATAATTCTGCCGAGCTACCACCGAGCTACCACGCTCTTTACTGTTGGCTCCATTTGGCGACTCCAACATACAGCTCAAATTTAGTACATCATATTGTTTATAAAAGAAAATCATTTAAAATCAACCTTTTATAAACATGACTTGCAACGATTACAAATCAGTTGCTCTACCAACTGAGCTATGTCGGCATTCGCAATCCCGACTTTTATATAATAGCTAAACTGCCTTGTCAATAAAAATATGCCTTATGTTATAAAAATCATTTGTAATAATCGGTAACAACTGTTTTTGGTGATAAGCATATATTTTGCTTGGTATTTGTAAGTTGCTGTTCTAAACTCAATTCCATTGTGATTTGATATTGAAAGGATTTTTTATGGCGAAAAATAAGTGGTTTGGTACAGATGGCGTCAGAGGAGTGGCAAACGAATTTCCGATGACGGCCGAGTTTGCTTTTAGGCTGGGATGTGCGGCGGCAGAGGCTGTGTGTTTAAGCCAAAGGAGAGTAGCAATTGCCAAGGATACAAGGATATCTTCCGATATGTTGGAATCTGCTCTTTGCGCTGCTTTTACAGCCAAAGGTATTGACGTAATCAGGCTTGGTATTATCCCGACACCGGCACTAACCGCTTTTGCCGATGCCTTGAATATTGACATGGCCTTGATGATTACGGCATCTCACAACCCTTATTATGACAACGGCATAAAATTAATCGCTCCCAACGGCGATAAGTTTTCTGATGAGACAACCGCGCAGCTGGAAGCTTTGATTGAAAAAAATCAATTTGTTTTTGATAAAAACAAAATCGGCAAAATTATTGATGATAGCTCAATCAAAGAAAAATATATCAAAAAAGCATTATCAATATTCGGAGATAACATAAGACTCAACGGTTTTAAGGTGGTGGTTGATTGCGCCAACGGCTGTTTCAGCGATATTTTGCCTAATGTGTTGCAAAAACTTGGTGCCGAGGTGGTTGTCTTGGGGGCAAATCCCGACGGATATAACATCAACAAAGACTGCGGCTCGCAACATGTCGGGGCGATGTGTGACGAGGTTAGAAAATGTGGCGCGGATTTGGGTGTTGCGGTTGATGGAGACGGCGACAGAATCAAAATAAGCGACAATAACGGGCAATTAATCGGCAGTGATCAGTTGATTGCTTTTTTGGCCAAATATTTGCAACAAAAAGAAGAAAACAAATCAAGGCCTATTGTGTCAACCAAATTGTCCAATACCGGGTTGGAAAGGTATGTTACAAGCGAGCTGTGGCTTAAATATTTTGTTACCGGTGTGGGCGAGCGTAATGTCATTAAAACTTTGAAAGAAAAAGGCGGGGTTGTCGGCGGTGAAGAATCGGGACATATAGTTTTGCTTGATTATGCCAAATCGGGCGATGCCATGATGACCGCTTTGATGACAATAAAGGGAATTATCGATAGTGCTAAAAAAGTAAACGAGATATTTCCGCTGTTTAAGGAAGATTTTTTATATTATGAAAATTTTACAACCGCCAACAAGGAACAGGTAAAAGAAATTACTGCCAATAGTGAACTTGCCGAGGTGTTGGATGAAGTGGTGCAAGAGATGAAAGGCCACGGCAGAGCGGTTATTCATCCTTCAGGAACCGAGCCTAAGATAAGAGTTTGGGTGTGCGGTGATGATGAGAATTTGGTTAAATCTTGCGGGCAAAAATTGTGGGATAAAATTGAAAGCCTGGCTAAAAGTGCATAAGTTTGAATATTAATGTTTTATTTACTTTTTAACCATATTCTCCTAACCATAATAGTTTTTATATAAGGGAGCTTTAAATATAATGCGGCAAATAATTGAAAAATCTTTTTTTGAGTGGAGCAGAGATAAGACACCTAGAATCCAAAGCAGAGGAATTGCGGCTTTGGTTCAGCAACAGGTGCGTTCTACGGCAAATGCTAAGGGTGTGTCTGCCGGAAGATGTGTGTGGCCAATTGCTATGGCAAAAGGCGAAACACGCTATTTGAGCCGCCGTGTGTGGATGAGCTAAAGCCTATGTTTAAAGGATTGATTGCATTATTTACCAGCGGAGCAATTTTTAATCCGCTGGTAATTTTGGGAATAATTTCAGGATTTTTTGCAATAATAAAGCTGTCGCCGGAGGAAATAAGAGATTTGTTCGGCGATTATCATTTTTATGCCTTGATTGCCATACTTTCATTTTTGTATACAACTGTGTTTGCCAAAATTTATAAAGAAGGCGGTTTTGAGGTTGATTGGGGATCGACCTTGGGTTTGGTATTGTGGAATTTTGTGAAGTATTTTATTGCTTTTGTTTTATCAATGTCGTTTGTTGTATTAATCGGGTTCTAGATACTTACGTCAACAACCGAGCCTTTGTCTTGGGATACGGGGACGTTGCGGTTGGCATCAAACAAGATGTCAACTACTTGTTGCTGCATTTCGGCATTTTGTTTAATAATGTTTAGCTGCAATTGCTGCATTGCCAAAGCATAAGAACTGATTGCACCGATTCCGTCCATGGATTTCCTCCTTAAAATACATTATTAAATATAGCACAAAATTGGTTAAAAAACATTAAATTTTTTGCTGCCCTGTTAAAATTGCCAACCAAGATTATATTAAAAATAAAACTTGCAGGGAGATAAATTATGAAAAAAATATTTTTATTGTGGAATACGGTATTGTTGTTGGGAGCAGGGGCGGCTATGGCGCAAGATGCGCCGACGATAGTGTTTGGAGCGGCGGCCACTCCTGACGGCAAGCAAAATACTTTTGTGGTGGAGCAGCCCAAAGGCGCGCCCAATCCGTTGGGCGATCCTATTGCCGGGCCGGATACGCCGCCGCAGGTGTTTGATGTGCCGCAAGAAATGACCAACCAGCCGCAGCAATCAAATCAGGACAATCAGTCTATACCTCAGCCGATTGCCGATCCCAATGCTTTGAGTGAGCAAAATACCGTGGGACCAAACCCGGGGACTAACAATCCGTTGCCGCAAGAAGCCCAGAGCTTGGGACAAGATTTTCAAAACACCATAATGGAAGCCAACGGTAGAATATATGATGTCCAGTCTTATCCGGAGCAGGATATTAATGTTATCGGAAACTCAAGCGATCCGCAGACGATATATTCGCCCAATGTAAACAACTAGTTGCATTCTTGTTGTTTGCGGGTAGCTGGAACGCATTGCCATTGATCTTCAAGCAAATTTGACGGCTCAAGGGTGATACTGCTTTCTTTAGCGGCAGCTTCTGAACCTAGATTAACCAGGCGTTTGTCATCACAATTGAGATCACCGTTTTCGACCATTGGGTATTCGGTATTGTCAAGAACACTAATGATGCGAGAATAGCGATGCAAATGGATACTGCTTAAGGTTGCGGGAAGATCAATATTGTTGCCGGTTGAGATAAGCTTGATATACGGAGTATCTAAAACGGAACGTTGTTTAATAATGATATTTGCATTATCGGCAACAAGGCCGCCGACGATTTTAGTTTGCGAGTTGCAACCGAAAGATATACTCTCGCTGTCAATTGATGTCTTGGCCGAATCGTTGTATTTTAATATTCCTTTGATGAATATTTCGGTATATGAGCCGCTTTTAAGGCTGCCCATAAGATTGCCTTTAATACCTAAAGAAGCATCGTTATTCATATTAATGTTGCCTAAGACATTGCCGGTGGTAATAAATTTGGCAGAATCGGCTATGTTTATGTCGGAACAAATGTTGCTGACATTTACCAAACTAACGGTGCCTTCAACATTAAAGGATTTGCCTTCAAAAACGCAATTTGGGGTGTTACCTTCGACGGTGATGCGAACATTGTTAAGATTGCCGTTTATGGGCAGAGATACAGGTGTTTCGAAGTTGAGAACAAAGTTAATATCGCTTACGTTACGGTTAAATATTTCTTTGTACAAGGGAAGACTTTGATCATTAATATTTAACCTGACTTCGGGGCGAATTTGAGAAACACAGGAATCTGAAATTTGGCCATAGAGCGAGCGAATTGATGTTTTGGCTAAATCCAGTGTCGGGTCGGTTATATCTTCTTTGATGATATCAGCCTCGGGAAAGGTATCAAGTGCGAGTTTATAGCAGTTAACGGTGCATCGTTTGAAATTGGCATCTTCAGGACATTCGGAAATATCTTCGTTTGCCTGGCAAGAAGAATAAAGATATCCTTTTTCTTTGCAAACCATTTCGCTGGTTTTGCAGGCGGTATATAAAGTTTTTTCTCCTTTAAGACATGAGGGGGTTTGTTCCGAAAGCGGACCATATTTACAATCCTCATAGCCCTCACAGTCTGCCTCGATAACATTGGTTTTGATTTGACCTTTACAGGTGGTGCAAGTGGGACCGTCGGCAATATATCCTAAGGGAACATTATCAAGTTCATAAGCAAAATCAGGACAATCATTGCAACATTTGCCATAATCGGAATTGTAAGGGCAACGAACATCGCTAAGTTGACAGTCATCTTTGGATACATAACCGGAATCGACGCAGGCTTTGGCAACATCTTCAACACAAGCACGATACATCGGATATTTGTTGTCGCATATTTTGGCCGGATAGGTAGGAAGCTCGCAATCTTTGGCCAAAAATGTGAAATTGTTGTTGCGGCACCATTGCTCTTGAGAGCAGCTGCGGTAATACGAATCGTGATAAGGGCAACGATCGGTAGGTGCGGTTTGGTTGGCACAATTGGCATAGGTTATTTTGTATCCTTCTTCAATACATTTTTTTTCAGAACGGCTTAGAGAGTGATCTGTATATGTATTGGATGCATATTCCGGAATAAGCGCCGCCGCAGCCGATCCGGAGAAAAGAATAAATCCAAATAAAAATGTTTTGTTGATACCAGACATATGTTTTCCTTGTAGAAAAAGTCGACAAATTATGTAAACAGTTTAATAAAACACCATTAATTTAGAGTTAAAAAAAATTTTTTGACAAAATATGTATTTTTTGACTAGATTTAAACCTGATTTTGTGGTATGGTAGCACTCGCAAAGGTAAAATACAACTTGAAATTAATAATAGGCAGGAAAAGATGAATAAAAAAATATCCGTAAAAAATCCGTATGTTACTGGCGAATATGTTGTTTATCCGGCGCATGGCGTCGGGAAGGTTTCTGATGTTACCAAACAGACGGTTGCCGGGACAGAGTTGGAATTAATCGTTGTCAATTTTGACAAGGATAAGATGACTTTGCGTATTCCGATGGCCAAAGCGGCTACAACCGGATTGCGCAAAATATCAAGTGCCGAAACCATTGCCGATGCTCTGACTACGTTGAAAGGCAAAGCTAAGGTTAAGAAAATTATGTGGTCGAGGAGAGCCCAGGAATATGAAAATAAGATTAATTCGGGGAATCCGGTGGCTATTGCCGAGGTTATCAGGGATTTGCACAGAAATGAGAATCTGGCCGAGCAGTCCTATAGCGAAAGGCAGATTTATGAGCAAGCGTTGGATCGGCTATCTAACGAATATGCCGTGTTTGAAAATATATCGGCGGCAGATGCAACAAAGAAAATTCTTGATATTTTGAGTAAATAAAATATTTGCCGCTTAAAAAACCGCTCTTGGGGCAAACAAGGGCGGTTTTTTTAGGGGTTAATATTTTTGATAAAATAAATATTTTTTTAAGAAAATATCAGTTAAAAGTATAGTATACTGTAAAAAAACATTATCCGATGCTGGATAACAGATTAAAAACTATTGTTTTTTGCGGTGGCTTGTGCTAATATAAAATAATAGGAAAGTTTGAATCTTTGGTTTGCCGGTAGCTGGATTAGGAAAGGTGGGAGCAATGAAAAAAAGTTGGGTTTTGATGATGATAGTTGGTGTGGTTTGGTCAGCCGGCGGTTGGGCCGAGGCGGCTATTGATTGCTCGACAGAGTTGCCAAGTTGTGCCGAGCTGGGGTATACCCACAAGGAAAGTGATTGTTTGGACACCAGGATGGTGCGGTGCCCGTTTGATCGGTCGGCGGTTATGTGTCGCGATTTGCGTGGTACCGTTAAGCCTTGTTTGTTGGGGGATATTTTGTATTCTGATTTGCAATGTTATAGTACTCTGCCAACCAACATGGATGAAATTGGTTTGGAGCCGATAGCCATGGTGCTTAATCCGGGGAGTAGGTTGGCGGTTGGTTTTGAGGAGACAGGTTTACAATGGGGGAATAGGGGTGTTTCCGGCATGGGTGGTACAGACGGCAAGGCTTTGACTCAGACGCTTGTTGAGGTAAATGGAGCCAGTACAGATTATGCCGCGGGGTATTGCTATTATGGCTATCGGACAGATTTGTTTGCGGACGGGACTTGGTTTTTGCCCAGTATGGAGCAGCTTAAAAAGTTGACTGAAAATGAGGCAAAATATAATACTGCGGCGGCATCCGTAGGGGGTACTCTTATTAAAGACCTTCCTGAGTCTGGTACGGTGGTTGGAAATGATTATGCCTATTGGAGCTCAAATCCTAACACACCTGGATCAATATGGTGTTATGTAAAGGGGAGGGACAATCTTTGGAGACGAGAGAAGCTTGGTTATAGCGCTGTATTAGGAGTAAAATGCATGATGAATTATTAACCGGGCAGAGGTAGGGATGAGACAGAGATGATTGGACGGCAGAGCAGTTTGTGAGAGGACAAAAGAGGATGTCTTGGTTGGGTTTGAGGTTGAGGGTGATATAAACAGCCAAAACAAAGGCAGATAAAAGGTGGTTTGCAGATGTGGTTTGAGAAAGTTAGAAAGGTTGGAGCAATGAAAAAAAGTTGGGTTTTGATGATGACTGTGGGTGTGGTTTGGTCAGCCGGCGGTTGGGCCGAGGCGGCGGTTGATTGCTCGACAGTGCCAAGTTGTGCCGAGCTGGGGTATACCCACAAG
>CASDRW010000048.1 GCA_949283275.1 uncultured Pseudomonadota bacterium | reverse complement strand
CTGATGATCCGCAGGCTATAGAAGCATCCTTGATGGCCTTTTTGGGCAAGATGAATGCTTTACCTGAGATATCTTACGCCTACACAACCTACACGGCCAAAACACCAAATATCTATGTTGATATTGACAGAGTAAAAGCCGAAGCTATGAAGGTAGGAATAGGGAGTATATTCTCAACTTTGCAATATTATTTGGGTTCGGCCTACATCAATGATGTTAACTTTGGTACACAGGTTAACAAAGTAATGATTCAGGCAGATTGGAAAAATCGTAAGGACATTGATTCGATAAAGAATCTTCATGTTCAAAGCGAAAACGGCGATATGGTTCCGCTTGATAGTGTTATAACCTTAAGCAAAATACTCTCACCGCGTGTTGTCAGCCGCTATAATCAGTATCCGTCAGCCACTATTACGGCAGTACAAAACCCGGCGGTAAGTACCGGTGAGGCTATGGCAGCGGTTGAAAAGCTAGCCAAAAGTATGCCCTCAGGCTTTGGTTATGAATGGTCAGGCATCAGCTATCAGGAAAAGAGTTCGCAGGGACAAATCGGTTATTTGATTACTCTGGCGATTATTTTCGGCTATTTGTTCCTGGTAGCCCAGTACGAAAGCTGGATTACGCCGCTTCCGGTATTAACCTCGGTTGCGGTTGCAATGCTGGGAGCTCTGGTCGGTTTGTTTGTAACCGGATTGCCGCTAAGCATTTATGCTCAGTTAGGTTTGATACTTTTGGTAGGCTTGGCCAGTAAAAATGCTATTTTGATAGTAGAGTTTGCCAAAGAAGAGCATGAAAGGGGATCCAACCTGGTAAAATCAGCCATGGTTGGCACTAAAGAGAGGTTCCGTGCGGTTTTGATGACGGCATTTACCTTTATTCTGGGTGTGTTCCCGATGATTATTGCCACCGGAGCCGGTGCAGCCAGCCGTATAGCGATAGGAGTTCCGGTATTTTATGGGATGTTGCTTGGAACAGCGCTCGGTCTTTTGGTAATACCGCTACTGTATATTTTGTTTGAGACTATTTATCAAAAGACATTCGGTCAAAATAAACAGTAAATAACACCAAAGAAACACAAAAAACCGCCTTTATCAAAAGGCGGTTTTTTGGGAATATAAAATATTTTGTCAAGTTTTAGGAAAAATGTTGCAAAACTGAAGAAAGGCTATTGCAAAAAAGTTTATAGTTATTATTATATAAAACAAAATGCATTTTTTAATGGGATAAATTTATTAAGATGATTCGTACCGGAAAAATAATTTTGGTTGTTCTGGCTATTTTGTTTGCCAGCCGTTTGTGCTATGCTGCGGTTCGTTTGGCAACAGAAAGTGGATATGGCATCAGCGGCTATAGTGAACCATTAAATGACGGTCCTGTAGAGATTAAGCTAATCTGCCCACTAGCTTACATACCACCGGCAGTAATTGAATGTCGGCTGGTAAATTCCAGTGCGAGTTGCAACTCTATTACATGTTCATACACTCAAGATGAAGTTCAGTATGAAACAACGGTTAATGAATGTCCGAGAGATTTTTCTGACAAAACAAACCAATTTATCTTTGATAATATGTATAAGCCCATAGTCATTGATACATTTGAATATTGCTATGGCTACAAGTCTGGGGTATATGGAGTATGGTATAAAGAAAATCCCAATCAGTGTTCATCTCAAGGAATCACCGATACATATTACTTGAGCCTTATTTCTGCGGATACATCTTGTAAAGGTGGGCAAGTCGAAGTAAATAATGTATATACTGGAAGTTGTAATAAAGAAGATGGTAATTCTACGACATATTGCAAACTGACGGATACATCAAATATGGTAGCCTGTCCGGCAGATGATTATGAAGTTTCAGATGGTGGATGCGTGAAAGATGATGGAGAAGGTTTTACGTCTTATCCTTGCTATGCATCTTGTGGAGCTGATAGATATTGTCTTGGTTTTGCTTGTAGCCTTGATAACCTGCCGCTTTGTGATGATTTAATCAGCGAAAGAGAAGCTGAGGGATGGCACAGTACCGGCTTGAGTGCAAATTATGATGCAGAAGATTTTCCCGAAACCTGTGCTAAAGACGGAAAGGCGTATTTTATCGGTTTTCATTGTAAAGGCTATCCTTTAGAAAGTAGTGATGACTGTGCTGCAGGTAATGGCGTGGAAAGTTCTTGTACCATGTTTTTGGAGGACGGTAGTGCTAAAGATTGGTATAAATGTTCATGCACATCCGAAGCTAAGACACTTCAGCAATATTGCAATGAGCAATATCCCGGTGATGATAGTTGTTTAATAACTTATTATGGAGATCCGGCAACTAAATGTACCTTTGATACGGACATTCACGGTAATACACTTATAAAATACACCTCTTTTTTGTCAGAACCTCAGGTATGTAGTATAATTGATAATTGGAAATATTATCAGGTAAGCAGCGGAGCCGAGTGTAAAAATTATACAGATGAAACAGCAGCTGTTAAAGATCAATGCCGTATTGTGGATAGTGGCACATATGAATCCACCATAACAGACATTTGTAAATATTGTGAAAATTATTTGACAGATAACACTACTACAGCTCAGGGTTTATGTGTAAATGGTTCGCCGATAGAGTGTCATTATCCCAAAGATGATACAGACGGAGTTGTTTATATGCAAGGTTGTACATGTAGTGATGATTATAAGACAATAGAGGAATGGTGTGCAACGGATTATTCTGAGTATGCAGATTGTTTAACTGAGGCTGTAGGAGGAGGAAAGGAATGTCATACATTGCCAAATCCGTCAGGTTCGGGTTACTTAGAAGGTGATATTGTTTACTATGAATGTTTAGGTTGCGGTGATAGCTACATGGGTCTTCCTGACTATTGTGCGGCCAATCATCCGTCAGATGACAAATGCTTAAGGACATACTATGGTGTTGAAGATTCGGCGTGTGTGTTTTCAATTTGCGACAATATATATACAGAATATTCCGAATTTAGTTCTGAATATAAATTATGTGATGATATTACGAATTGGATATTAGGAGATACAGCAGATTCAGGGTGTAAGAATTATACGGATCAGACATCAGCGGTAGCAGACAAATGTCGTTTACTTGACAGTACTACCTACACAACAGGATTTAAGGACATCTGTAAATATTGTGAAAACTACCTTACGGAGGATAAGACAAAGGCTGAAAGTTTGTGTCCTAACGGTACTCCTGTAGAATGCAATTATTTTAAGGGAGGAACGGACGGTACGGTTTATATGGGAACATGTAATTGTGGCGATAATTACCGAACGATAGAAGAATGGTGTTCGACCAAATTTGCTGATGAAAGAAACTGTTTATCTCAGGCCGTAGGCGCAGGAAAAGAGTGTCATACATCACCGGATCCGTCAGGTTCCGGCTATTTGGCCGACGATATTGTCAATTATGAAAAGGTAGTTTGTAATTCTGAATATATGACACAAGAGGAGTGGTGTGCAGCTAATTTAGGTTCCGATGAGCCTTGTGAAGACTATGTTGGAGTAGGAGACCCATGTGTTTTGGAACAAGAAGAGAGTGGCAATAAGTACAAAGACTTTAACTTATCTTGTCCTGACACACCAAATGTAAAAACATCACCCAATGATTGTCTTATAGAAGGAGATGATACTCCTTATTATGACATTTGCTATTATAAACAAGACAGTAGCAAAGTTGGATATATTTGTAAATGTCCTGATGGATTTATAACCTCTTGTGAAAGCCCTTATAAAATTCCGGGAGGAACATTATGTAAGTTGGATGTTGATGAAGGGGGCAGTAGTATATACAAATATTCAGATTGCTATTTAGCTTGTAACAATACCTATGCATCTGAATATGCATCAACTGTCCATGGTTGTCCTGAGCCATATGATGGTTATTTATCGACAATTCGCGGTGGGACGGATAATCCCGAAATGTGTATGTCGCAAAGTAATGACAAACTTTACTACATATGTGGATGTCCGGCAGAATTTAAGACCATAGATGATTGGTGTCAAACAAATCATCCTAATGATAATAATTGCAAATCTGACTATAGTGGGGTAGGAGAAGTATGTAAGAGAGATATTACAACGGATGATGACGGTAATCCTACAGGTGTTCTAATTAAATATGCTGATTATGCCAGATATTGTCCAGACGATAAACCTCTTTATTATAAGGAAAGTGATTGTACTTCAAGTGGTGGAGAGTACGATTACACCTGCAAAGATGAAAATGACAATGAAAGAGTAGTTTGTAAATGTTTGGATGATTTTAAAAGTGCAGCCGATTGTGCCCAAATTACAGGGCTTCCGCATGAACCATCAGGAGAGTATTGTGAACTCGACGGAGAAGATGCAGTTAAATATAAAGAGTGTGTAGTTAGATGTGAGGATTTTCTGTCAGAGGCCGCTATTAAAGGAGCATATGAATACATTGATGCCTCTAATTCAACTCCTACATCTGCTACCTGTACGAACAAAATGGGAGACGGTGCCAAATTTGGTTATACAGATACGGCATACTGCTCTTTAAATAACACCAAAGTATATCCCTGTTATTGTCCCAAAGATTTTGTAGAATGTTTGACAGAGAATGAAGAGATGCCGGCTAAAGATGCACTTGCATGCTATGCGAATGGCACACAATATTACAGTAGATGTGTTCCTATATCGTGTCAAAATGAAAGCTCAACGATAGCTTTAGAGCCATCAAGTGATGACTATAATACAGATAAGGCAACGATACAAGCAAAGTACGGTAGCGGAGCAACAATGAAAAAATGTACCAATAACGATGTTGAAGCATGGGAAGTTAGTTGCGATGCATCAATTTATACCGATGTGTGTGAATATCCATATGAAGCACCTGCAGGAGATGATTGGTGTCTGTATGGCGAAGGTTCAACATTAATGAAAAATGGTGTTGAACATTATAGAAAAGGTGCTTGTAAAATTCTGGATACATTAGGTGAATGTGGTAAGAACGTTATAGAAAAAGGAAACACGGTAACCTCGCCATATACTATATTTGCCGTAGCCACCGAGAGTGAATGTCAGGCAAAATATGGCTCGGGTGCAGTATCGCAAATTTGCGAATACGGAGCAGAGCAAGGTTACAAACGGGCCTATAACTGTTACTATAATGCCAATGAATTTAAGTATACTACCGATGGATCAGGAGGAACAGTGGCTTGTGGTGTCCGTAATGATTTGACGGGTAAGTATATTATTGTTAATGGCAAGAAACGTTGGAATTCATGCAGATGTGCAAGTGCATATCAGCACCATAAATATAATTGTGGCGGACTGTTATCGGGAACCCCGTGTCAACAGGAGATTACGCAAGATATTATAGATTCTGATACTACATTGCCTGCGTCAGTTTTAGGTAAGACACTACCATTTTATCCATATTGTGAATGTTCAGCAGAATATACTGAGGTATGTGATGAAGATGGTAGTGGAAGGTACAAAGGTGTTGGTACAGAGTGCAACGGCAAATACAAATCATGTGAATGTATTCCAGATCCTTTACCGGAGAATTGGAGTGATAACTATTATGGTTGCTCTGGAGGTAAAAAACCGACTGGAGTATGGAAAGATAACGGCTGTGGTCAAAAATATTATCAATGTTCGGTAATAGAGTGTACATGGGAGTATACGGAAAAATGTGAATCTCCTTTAATACCGGTAGGACAACCATGTCAAGATAATCAAGGTAACATAGGTGGGTACAAATCTTGTAGTTGTCCTTCGGGATATCAAATCTGTCCTGAAGGGAAGGTCGGAGAAGGAGAGCCATGTAATTTAAAGGGAGTATCTTATTATAAGAGTTGTAAAGAACAGGATAGTTGTCCGCCGTCAGTAGTAGAAACTTGTAATTCACCATTGCTTATAGGTGTAAATCCATGTGTACGTGAAGATATAACCTATTATGAGAGTTGTGTATGTGCCAATGGCTATAACAAAGTCTGTGAGCAAGGAGAAGTTGGTGTTGGCAACTATTGTGAACTCAATGGCGTTAAATACTATAAAGAATGTGCTAAACCAGATGAGAATCAGTGCACAGAAGGACATGTTGTAGCTTGTGATACAAATCAAATTAGTTATTCTCCTTGTGTAGAAATAAACGAAGAAGGCAAAGGTGTCGTTAAATACCTTTGCAAATGCCCGAACAATTGGTATACATCATCTACCTGCTCAACATCTAATCTGGCAGGAGAGCATTGTATCCAGAAAGATTCTGCCGGCAATCAGACAGACTATTATAGTCAATGTACGGCTACAGATGTCTGTACCGATTACCAAGAAAAAACCTATAAGGTTTGTAGTGAATCCCAAACGGGAGAGGGTGGCAGCTGTCTTTCCGGCGACGGGGATGAAACAATAACTAAATATGCGTCATGTATAGACAGTAATAATTGTTTCGAAACTGGATTTATATATTCTTGTTCAGGATATGATAGATCATTTATTGAAGAATCATGTGTTGATACCAATGGTAATCGTTTTTATAAATCTTGCCCATGTCCTAGCTCTTATGTAACCTGCAATGGAAACAACACAGTCAAAGGAAATAAATGTATTCCTTTACTGTCTGACGGAAGTTACGGTGAAGCAGTTTATTCTTCTTGCACATGTGACCGTTCTAAGTACAAATATACTTGCGATGCTACCGAAACTGGTAACCGGGGTGTTATTGCTCCAGACACACAAAATTACTGTGAGCTTTTTGATGAAGAAGGAGAAGAAAGTACAAAATATTATACATCATGTGAGTGTGATGAAGCATATAAATATATCTGCTCAGACAATAAGAGCGGAGAGATTATACCAGAAGGTTATGAGGATGACTATTGCCTGATAAATTCTACTAAATTTTATAAAGGGTGTGATTGTGCTGAAGAATATACAACTACCGTTGATCAATGTGACAGTTTGGGAGCAGTAGTTGATAGTGCGGAAGGGTATTGCATTATCAAAGGTGAAGTTCCGTCCTCATCCACCGTCTATAGAGAGCACGACAAAAAGCTTTACCAAGGATGTATTTGCAAATCAAGTTATAGGCTTGAATGTGAGGGTGATGAATATGACCAAACAGGTATCAAAGGATGCACCTTGGATGAAGATAAAACTTTATATCCTGAATGTAAATGTAGCTCAATATACAAATCTACATGTGCTAAAAGCGGCCGCAATCAAGGTATTAAGTATTCTGATAATACTTGCACTGCAAAGCAAATAGACGCGTCGGGAAGTACTGTTTATAAAGAATATACTGAATGTGTATGTGAGCAAGGATATACCCAACAATGTGATGCGGATTATTATAATCAAAGTGATGAAGACTATTGTGATATAGACGGAGTGAGATCATATAAAAATTGCATATGCAGTCAAACATATTATGATAACACTCAAGAAGTTCCAAGCAATATGGATCAAGATGAATATTGTGAAAGTTTAGGTAAAGTAGCAAACGACAGTTTGGAAAATCCGTTCTGTATTGAAATAAAAGGAAGCAAATCCACCAAACGTCCTCATTACTACATATGCATTACAACCTAATCCAATAAAGGTTAAGTCGTTGTGAGGTAAAATCTGTTAATAAGATTTTCCTTTGTCGGCGATTTTTGATTTGTCTATAGTGCGTTTTTGTACGTCTTGAGATAACTTTTTGGATTGCTTTTTCCCTTGATCTACAAGACTTAAAATCTGTCCTTTTAACATTGTTTTAAGCTCAGGTTTAATGTCCTTATTAGTATTTAGCTTCAAAAGGTTGCATACGCCTTGCCGAGCATATCCTGGCAATGTATCATATACAGGGTCTTTTTCAAGCTCCTTAATATCTTTATATTTCTCGGCCAGATTAGTAATCACTGAACGTTTAACGTCTGTTTTTCCTTTTTCCACCCAATTTTTCAATTCTAAATCTTTCGGGGCTTCGGAAGAATTTTCATCGGCTTTAGTATTTTTTGTTTTCTTGTAATCGGGATCATTTGCAAAGTCAATTATAGCTGCAGCATTGCAGAAGAAATCGGCTGTTTGGGAAGCATTGCCAAAAGCTTGTTTAAGCTCATGAATGGTTATTTTTTCATTTTTTTGTATTCTGTCAGTCAAGTTTTTCTTAAAGGTCTCATCGGCTTTTGTACTGTTAAGTGCGGCAACAAAAACTTTTTTAATGTCAAAAGTTTTTCTTTGTAACGGTGTAACTTTCTCAGGCTGGGGTCTGGTTTTCCTTCGATTTGGTGTTTCCTGGTCCTTATCGTTGGTTTCCTCCTCTTTTGGCCTGCCTTGAGTAACAGGAGGCTGCGGTTGACCATCAGCCTCTTTTTGCTCAACTGGTTCAATAGCATCAGCCTCGTTTCGCTCATTATTATGTTTGTCCGCTTCTTCAATTCTTTCAACCTGTCGTTGTTCGACTTCTTCTTTGTTGGTTATTGCAATGTTGTTTTCTTCCAAAGCTTTTACAAACAGAGCCTCAGTTTCCGTAGCAAAACCCTCTTCAAGCGTAATTTCTTTAATACCATCTTTGGCCATTTGTTGAACCATGGCCTTGACCTCAGCTTCCGTAGGTTCACGATCATTACCGTCTTTATCTTTGGTAATCAGATCATAACGGGACTTATCCTCGGCAACGCCAAACAAGGCTGTATCTTTGGTCTCATTATTAACATAAACATTTTCATCCTTGATATATCCATCCAAAACCAAATCGGCATTTCTTCCGCTGACGGTAGCATCATTTCCCAATGTAGGAGCTTGCTGTTCATTCATTGGAATATCTTCTTTAACTTCATTGATAGGCTCTTGCGTATTTTCTGTCCTTTCTTGTTTTTTAGGCTCAAGTTTTTCTTTGATGGCGGCAATTTCTTTTTCGGGTACTTTGTTTGCTCTGAGCAGAGCTTCAATATCATTATACCCCATCTCTTTGCACAATTGCTGCAAGACAGCACCAGTGGTAATAATTTCCTGATTTACCTTACCGTTTTTGGGTAACTCGCCATGAAGCTTTTTATAAAGTTTGACCTGCTGTGATGCTTGCAAATTTTCTTCATATTGTTCTCTAACGACATTTACGCGTTTTTGCAAATTTTGCAAAAAAGTATCAAAACTTTTTTCGGCAGTTGCAATATCATCATTACCCAAAGCATCTATTGCTTGTTTTTTCATTTCTTCAAGATTGGTACATTGCTGTTGGCAGTTTGATTTAAGTGCATTCAACAAATCAAGCTTCAAATTTTTGGCTCTAATCATACGCCGATCTGCAAATTCCTCTTGTTTTGCTTCTGCAATATTGGTGTCAAGTTTCCCGATATAATCATTAAGACTTTTGATTGTTCCGACCTTGAGCAATTTTTTGGTCAAACGTTTTGGCGATTGACTGAACAAAATTTTAGTTTTTAATTTGATTTTCGCACCCAAATTTTTACTAAACCATTTCATAGAAGCATCTTTGCGCCTCATTTCAATTGCGTTCTCAAGTTTGGTGGCGGTTTCGGCAAATCGTTTGTCTTTATCAAATTTATTGATTTTTTTGATATAACGATTCTGAGCAGTTAAATCACTCGCTCCGGATAAAGACGTCGGGTTAGAATATTGATCTCTTTTATTTCTCCAATAAGCCGCCGGATCCAAGTCTTTTATAACTTTATTAAGTTTTCTTCGGCGAATAAAATGCCATTTTGAGGTGTTATCTCTGAGAGTTGTAAGTTTATCAACATATTCTTTATAAGGCTTTTCTCCGCCGATTTGACAGTCAATAACGGCTTTTTGTGCTTCTCGCAAAATAAAAGCGGTTTCATCTTTTTTAGAGACTTTAAGGTACTTATTAAGAGCATCTTTCAAGCCAAAATCATTAAGTTTTTTACTTTGTTTATCATCAATAACTCTTTCTGTCGCGGCCCCGTAAGTTGTATTTTCTGTATAACTTAAGGCATATTTTTTTACGGCTTCAAGGGCTAATTTTTCTTGCAAAGCGCTAATCCCTTCGCTTCCTCCGGTCAATGCATCCAGTTTGGCGCGATTTTCTTCTGATGAAGGTATCTCAATTTCGCCTTTAAGCAACTGCTCAATATAAAAATCTCTGTGAGCCTGAGAGGTAAAAACGCCATCTCTGAATTCTTTACCCACCATTTCGCGTCGCTCTTGATTGTTTTGTTTGCTATCTAATAAGCTAGCTCCGTCTTCAACTCTTATATTTGCATTAGGGGCAATATTTTCGTTATTATTTCTTTGTGGCGAAGATTGAGGTTTAGCGTTCAATTTTTCTGAAGCTCGCTCTTTCAGACTTCTTAGTTTTGCCACATCATCATAAGCAAGCCCTACATCTAAAGTCTCAAGCTCTTTAAGCATATTATTGATGATTTCGGGTGAGGTTGTATCCTCATTAAGCAATTGCTCATACTGACTAAAGTCAAAAGCCATAGAAAATCTCCTTAATTTATATACTTTAATATTAATATATCACAAAAAAGATTAAACATCAATTAAAGTATTGTCAAAATTTTGTCAAAAAACTAATTTTAACATTTTCGCAACAAAAATGTGTGCATAAATCTAAGCCTTGCTTGTACTTTTATCTTGTGTAATTTAGTTTATAAACAGTTATATGTGTAAATTTTAAGGGTGTTTTAATGCAAAAACTTACCGGGTGGGTAGTGCTATTTTGTTTATGTTGGGTTACAAAGGCTGTAGCTGTTGAGTACGGAGACTTGTATGATGTTGAGTGGTGTCCGTGTAATCCGGAAGAACGCTATGATGCCAAAGGCTCGGTTGTTTTGGGCAAGACGGTTATGTGTCCGTGCGATTCGATGTATGAAGGCTATGGTTCATCCTTAGAGAAAGATGTTAGGAAATTTCAACAAAAGACACAACAGGCGTGGAACAAAGCTAGTAATTTCAAATATTATGTCGGATTTGACTATAATAAGTCTCAGCTAAGTCAGGCAGACAATTCCATAAATTTTGACAACATTATATTTTCATCTGTTGGGGGTATAAATATACCAGCCGACAAACTAATTGATGAGCAAGACAATATAAGTATTGTTATAGGTACAAGGCCGCATAAGAATTTTGGCATTGAAGCTTTTTACAGCCGTTCATATAACAAAAACAAGATTACGCACATAAATACCGGAGCCGTTGGACATAAAGACTATCACATGGTTGGGGAGTTTACTAGTGAGTATCAAGCATTTGGTGTTGACTTATTGGGCTATCTTCCTGTTACGGACTATTTTGATTTCATCGCTTTTGTAGGGCTTGGCAAATATTATTTTGATAACGATGCCTCGTTTGTTATTAATTATCTTGACAGCACTCCGGTTGACAGCTTTAGTCAAGATTTTAGTAACGATGCACTTGCTTGGCGTGTCGGCGGCGGTATTCAATTTAATATAGCAAGGGGTATTGTTCTTCGGAGCATGTATAGGTTTATTAAACTCAACAGTGATACAATAGATTATCTCCAAGAGTTTTCGGTTGGTATAAGATTTCTGTTTTAATAGTTAAACAGTAGGAATTAATAATATGAGGAAGCTTTTTGTAATAACATTGTCAGCAGTTGCGGCTTTTACGACGGCCGTAGCTCATGCTCAATATTACTACAATACCGGAAGTTATTACAATTACGGTAGTTACAATTCTGGTGGCTATAATACCGGTAGGTATAATACTGGTTATTCTGGGATGAGTTATCATCCGGCTCAGGCAGTAGGAACCCCCAACACTACTTATCATACGCCACAGGCAGTATCTAAGCAAAAACAACGAGAAATAGGTCAAATATCGGTAGGTGCCGACTATGTTCGGGGCTATGCCTCATATAAGACGGTCGATTTCGTAGTAGATTCGGCTCTAACTGGAGGCGAACCGTACGTCTCTGACACCAGAGATTTTGATCGTGGTTTTAATTCCATATCCTTTAATATTGGCTGGCGTCCTTTGAGATATGTGGGATTGGAGGCTTTTTATTCGACATCTTTGGATGACAACAAAGTAACTCATACTGAAAGCTACACTCATTATCCTGAATTTGCCCGCGGCGAATATTCGGTTTCCTATAAAGTATATGGTTTGGATTTGCTAGGCTACATTCCGATAAACGACTATATTGAATTTATAGCCTCAATTGGTGTGGGCAAATATGATGCCAAAGCCAAAGTAAAAGTAAACGCTTACGAGGATTCAATTTCTTTTAATCCTATTCGTACGACAAGCAAAAACTTTGAAGATTCGGCTTGGGCTTATCGTATCGGTGGAGGTTTTCAAATTTGGATGAGTAAGCACCTTGCCTTGAGAGTGATGGGGCGTTGGAGCCAAATAGGCGGTGATTTTATGGACTATATCACAGAGATTAACGTTGGTGTCAGATACCATTTTTAACGTGTAATTTATACAGAGCCGATGAAGATATTTGTTATTGTTTTTCAATGTATTATCAAGTTGTAACAATCGGAAAACTTTTGTGTTTTGCCATTGATTGGGATATTAGCTAAAGTCGAAACAGAAAAAATATAACCAAACAGGACTTTATAATAATGTCAAAGATTCATGCATCAGCTGTCATTGAAGATGGCGCCAAAATAGCCGACACGGCCGAGATTGGGCCTTTTTGTTGGATAAGCTCACAAGCTAAAATAGGTGAAAATGTTAGGTTATTAGGCAGAGTAACCATCTATGGCGATACCACCATAGGGGACGGTACGGTTGTGTTCCCGGGGGCTTGTTTGGGCACCGGGCCGCAAGACCATGGCAATGAGTTTGTTGAAGGAGCCAAGGTAATCATCGGCAAAAACAATGTGATAAGAGAGAATGTAACCATCCATGCCGGCACGCCCAAAGAGCATAAGACCACGGTTGTCGGGAATGGTTGTATGCTTATGGTAAACTCGCATGTTGCGCATGACTGTGTTATCGGCAACGATGTTATCATGACCAACAATGCGGTTATCGGCGGCCATGTTCGTCTTGGCGACGGAGTAATCTTAGGCGGCAATTCGGCGGTTCATCAGTTTTGCCGTATTGGGCGCAAAGCTATGATTGGCGGGCTTTCAGGTGTTGATCGTGATGTAATTCCGTTTGGTATTGTAACCGGAGACAGAGGTAAGCTTCGCGGCCTCAACCGTATCGGCATGATGCGTTCCGGCATGGACGAGGCAACCATTAAATCGGTAACCCATGCGTTTATGTATATTTTCAAAGGCAAAGAAGACACTTTTGACATCAGGGTTGAGAAGGCCAAAGAAAAATACAAAGATAATGTTTTGGTTATGGAGCAGCTTAATTTTATCAGCGACGGTCTGATTGGTCGCCGCAAGGTTATGACTGCGGAATAGAAAATTTCGGCCGGGATTTGGAAATTGTCCTCAATCCTGGCTAATTTAATTGATTTGACAAAAGTTAAATCAATTTTTACAAAGCTTGATATATGATATCTTAGGTCAAATATTTAGAAACGGTCGCCCGATGTTTTTTACAAACCAAAGCCGCTGTTTTGAAAAAAGCCGAAAGATAGATCAAATATCAAGTTTTGTTTTTTTTATAAAGGATAAGAGATATGAGCTCAGCACAGCGCAAATTAGGCATTATTGCAGGTGGCGGCAAAATACCGCAAATGTTGATAGAGCATTGTTTGTCCCAAGGCAGAGAATTTGTCGTCTTGGCAATAGAGGGTAATGCCGATAAAAATTTGTTTAAGGAAGGAGCAAATTTTCCTTTTCGCTGGATTCGTATTGGTCAGGCTGGCACCGGTTTTAAATATTTTTCAGAGCAGAAAGTGCAAGATGTCATAATGATAGGCACAATTCGTCGTCCCAGTTTTTTTGATTTGGTTCCTGATTTGCGGACAGCAGCTTTTTTTGCTAAAATTGGAGCCAAAGCCTTGGGCGATGATGGTATTTTGCGTGCAGTAGTTAAAGAGATTGAAGCAGACGGCATGCAGGTCAAAGGTATTCATGAGGTAATGCCCGAGCTATTGGTAAAAGAAGGTGTGCTGACCAAAAGGAAACCCTCCAAATACGATATATCTGACATCAAACGCGGTATTGAGGCGGCCTATGAATTAGGGCGCCTGGATATAGGACAAGCGGTGGTTGTCCAACAAGGGCTGGTTTTAGGGGTTGAAGGCATAGAAGGAACGGATGAGCTGATTCGTCGGTGCAAAGATTATCGTCGCAAAGGTGGCGGCGGAGTTTTGGTAAAGCTGCGCAAACCCAAGCAGGATATGCGCATCGACTTGCCGACCATTGGTCCCCGCTCGGTAGAGCGCGCTCATGAAAGCGGCATCGAAGGATTGGTTATTCATGCCGGCAATGGGTTGATGGTAGATGAACAAGAAACTATATCTTTGGCCGATAAATATAAAATGTTTATAATAGGAGTAAATCCTGATGATTACCTCAAAAAAGACTAGGATATATCTCATATCAGGAGAGGCCAGCGGTGATTTGTTGGGCTCAAGGCTAATGCGTGCCTTGCGTGATAAGACCAAGGGAGAGGTGGAATTTTTTGGCCTCGGCGGTGATACTATGGAGCAAGAGGGGCTCAAATCGCTGTTTGACATATCAGAGCTTGCGGTAATGGGTATTTTTGAGGTTATACCTAGTATTCCAAGGGTTTTGCGTCGCATTAACGAAACAATTGCCGATATCAAAAATAAAAACCCCGACGTGGTTATAACCATAGACAGCTGGAGTTTTTGTAGTCGAATTCACAAGGCTTTGCGTAAGCTCAATTTAGGCATAAAACAAATACACTATGTCGCCCCCCAAGTTTGGGCTTGGAAGAAACGTCGCGCCAAAACGATGTATAAATATATTGATGAACTGTTAACTTTGCTTCCCAAAGAACCGCAGTATTTTACCAAGCATCATCTTAAGACGGTATTTGTAGGGCATCCGGTTATAGAAAGTGATGTTCTAAAGGCAAGCGGAGCCGATTTTAGGAGCAAATTTAATATAGCTCCCGAAAAACAAATTATTTCTATTTTACCGGGTTCCCGCCATACCGAGGTTGTGAAATTGTTGCCTGATTTTTTGGCGGCGGCGCAAAAACTATATGACTTAAATCCTGATATTTGCTTTGCTTTGCCCACGGTTAAAACCGTTGCCGCCAGAGTTAAGCAAATGACTAAAGAAAGTAGCTTGCCCTTAGTGGTAGTAGAAACCGAGGCAGATCGTTATAGTGCTTTTCAGGCCTCATCAGCGGCAATTGCAGCCTCCGGCACCGTGGCGTTGGAATTAGCCATTTGCAATATTCCGCATATTATTGCTTATAAAGTTTCGCCATTAACATATTTTTTGGCCAAACACCTGGTTAAAATAAAATATGTTAACTTGACTAACTTGTTACTTGGATACTCAGTTGTTCCCGAGCTTTTGCAAGATAAATGCACCAGCGATAATATTGTAACCGAGATTTTAGAGCTTTTGAAAAACGGTAGCGCTTATGAGCGACAGATAGAAGGCTTTGCCAAAATAAAAGAGTATTTAAGTTGCGGCAGCCAAACCCCTAGCCAAAATGCCGCCGATGAAATCTTGAAAGCCAAATGATGATATCTTCACTTAAAGAGTATTTGCAAAACAATTTCAAAGCAGATACTTCCAGGCTTATTTTATGGTATCCGGTACTGTTTGGGCTTGGTATCGGGATTTATTTTGCTCTTAAACAAGAGCCGTCCAAATGGCTGACATTGACGGTAATCGAAGGGCTTATTGTTGCCGCCGTAATTTTAAGGTACCACATTAAAGCTCTTAAGCTATTAGGGCTGATTGCGTTGGTAGTTTTGGGCTTTGCGGTTGTGCAGATAAAGAGCCTTTCACTTTATTTGCCGTCCGAAAATCTTCCAGATATACCGTTTTATTTTAAGGGTGAAATTATAGGTATAGATAGTAATTATCAGGGAAGAAAGCGTTTTATCCTACAAAATCTGGAAGATTTTGCAGGTCATGTCTATAAAGGACGTTACCGCATAACGCAACGTTCCAAGAAAGGTGAGGCCAAGCTAGGCGAATGTGTGGAGTTAATCGGAAGTATTTCTCCATTATCCCAAGAAGTAGTTGTCGGGGGCTATCAGTTTGATCGCAAAAGTTATTTTCAAGGTTTAAAAGGCTCGGGATTTGCGCAAAGTCGCTGGTTTATAACCGATTGCACTCACCCCGGCAATAATAAGTCATTTAAGGGCTATGTTTATGATATTCGGCAAAAGATGGTCAAACGGATAAATTCTGTTCTACCGGCGGAGGAGGCAGCAATAACCGCGGCAATTATTGCCGGTGAGCGAGGATTGATTACGCAAAAACTAAACGAACAATATCGCAATTCTGGTCTGGCGCATTTCTTATCAATATCAGGTCTTCATATGAGTATGTTGGCAGGGCTGATGTTTTTTCTGGTAAGATTTGTATTGGCGTGTTTTCCGTTGGTTGCGGTGCGCATAGACACCAAAAAGATTTCGGCGGTTTTTGCAATTATAATAAGTCTGATTTATTTGTTTATCTCGGGCAATGATATTCCGGCACAAAGAGCTTTTATCATGACATTTGTGGTGCTTTTGGGTGTTTTAACCGATCGCCGCGCCATCTCGATGTATACCATATGTTTGGCGGCGTTTTTGGTTTTGCTCGTTTCGCCCGAGGTTTTGATATCGGCAAGCTTTCAAATGTCATTTGCTGCGGTTTTAGGCCTGATAGCATTTTATGAAAAGGTTGCTCTCAAAGTTCAAAAATTTCTAAAAGTCGACTGGCTTAACAAATGGGGCAGGGGTGTTGTTCTTTATATTTTGGGTGTGATTATATCTGACTTCATAGCCTCGGTGATGACATTGCCTTTTGCCATATATCACTTTAATATGGTTGCACTTTATACCACTTTGGGCAATTTTTTAGCCGGTCCGATAATCGGTCTTATAATTATGCCTTTTGTTTTGTTGAGTATGTTGCTTATGCCGTTTGGGCTGGATATTCCGTTTTTAAAGGTTGTAGGATTGGGAATTGGTTGGGTCAATGATATCACGGCTTTTGTTTCGTCTTTGCCCTATGCCGGATACAAGGTATTGTCTATGCCCGACTGGGGTTTGTTGGCAATAGTTTTGGGCGGATTGTGGCTAATGTTGTGGCAAGCCAATTGGCGCAAACTTGGTTGGATTGGAATATGCGTGGGCTGTTTTAGTATTTTTTGTACCAAAGTACCGGATATTTTGGTAAGTTCAGATTTAAGAGTGTTTGCGTTTAAGAATGAAAGCGGGGAGTTAGAGTTTACCTCCGGTCGCAGCGGACGTTTTATCAAGAGTGTTTGGAAAAACAAATATCCTTTTTCCGAAAATAAAACCAAACTTTCTTTGCATCCCGAGCTAAAAATAAACGGCTCAAAAATAAGCATCGGCTCTTCAAGCTATAACATTGAAGATACATTAGGATTTAGTGCATACAAACAAAGCGATAATGAGTTTATAATAAAGACCATCCGCGAAGACATAGGTTACCGTTTGTGGAACAATCATTAGGCCAAATTCTCGATTCCGAGCAACATATTCTCGCGATATTCGGCTCCCCAGGCAATCATGGATTCAATAACTGGTTTTAGGGCATATCCCATAGCTGTCAAAGTATATTCCACTTTGGGAGGGATTTGAGCATAAACCTCACGGACAACCAACCCTTTTTCTTCCAAAGCCCTTAAGTTGGAAGTCAAAACCTTTTGGGTTATATCACCAAGAGATTTTTTCAACTCGCCAAATCGTTTAGTTCCGTCCATAAGATTCTGGATAATTTGCATTTTCCAACGATCACCGATTAATTTTGCGGTCATTTCAGCCAAGTATTTTTGTACATCATCAATCATAAAAAAAACTCCTTAAATACTTGAAATTCTAAGATAGTATCTCAAGGGGAACTATAGCACTTTTAAGTGCTTACTTTACTTTTATAACAGAAAGATGTTATAAAATGCAACAGAAAAAGCAAATTTAATATATGAAAATTAAGGCATCGTCCGATATTATTGTTAATACACACACAAAAATAAAAGACTCGCAACAAAGCGGGTCTTTATTTTGTGTAAATTAGGTATTGCAAACGAATTTCAAGTAGTCTAAACTTAAAAATTGTTGGCTTTGGCCGATTCTTAAAACGGCTAAAGGTAGTTTTTATGATATTTTGCAACAAACCTTGAGGGACAGATGTCTAAAGATAAGAACATTAAGCCTGTTGTTTTGCAGGTTTTACCCGAGCTAAATCACGGCGGTGTTGAGATGGGGACGATTGAGATAGCCTCCGGCCTGCAGGCATCGGGTATCAAGAATTTTGTCGCTTCATCCGGCGGCAGGATGGTCTACGAGTTGCAAAAACTTAAAGTAAAACATTTTGAACTTCCGCTAAAAACCAAAAATCCCATCAAATTGTGGCTTAATGCAAGAAGGCTTGCCAAGATAATAAAAGACAACGGTATTAATATCGTCCATGCCAGGTCGCGTGCTCCGGCGTGGAGTGCGTATTGGGCAGCCAAAAAGACCGGAGCTGTTTTTGTAACCACGTTTCATGGCAGCTACGGCTTAGGTCCTTTTGGTATCAAAAAGATTTACAATCGGGTTATGACCTATGGTAAATTGGTAATAGCCATATCCACCCACATCAAGAATCATCTGATAAAAGAATATGGAGTTGATGAAAATAAGATAAAGTTGATTTATCGTTGTGTAAATATTGATAATTTCAGTCCCGACAAAGTTACGCAAGAGCGGATTATCAAAGCCCTAAAAGACAACCATATCCCCGAGGATAAGCCGATTATATCGCTTATTGGGCGTGTTACCAGGTGGAAAGGGCAGCATCTTTTATTAGAGGCTCTAAGCAAGGTAAAGAGCAAAGATTTTTATTGTTTGATTGTTGGTTCCGATCAAGGACGCGTTCATTATACCAATAAGTTAAAAGACATGGTCAAGAAGTACAATCTTGGCGGCAAGGTAGAGTTTATAGAGCATAGTTTTGACATTCCGGCATTGTTGATGATATCGGATATTGTATTATCAACCGCCATCAAGCCGGAGGCTTTTGGCCGCGCCGCCATCGAGGGGCAGGCCATGGGCAAAATAGTTTTAGCCTCCAATATCGGGGGCTCGCTTGATAACACGATTGACGGTGTTACCGGCAAGTTGTTTGAGAGCAATTCGGCGCAAAGTCTTGCTGATGCAATAGACTGGGCGTTGAACCTATCGCCAAAAGAAAGAGCCAAAATTTCTCAAGCGGCGATAAAAAATGTAAAGGAAAACTTTACAAAAGAAATAATGTGTAACAAGACGATAGCGGTTTATCAAGAACTGCTGAAATAACAGAAAGGAATATTTAATATGGTTGCGATTAAATTGCCTGATGGCAGTATGATGGAAATAAAAGAGGGGGCAAACGGTTTTGATGTTGCCTCACAGATTAGTTCAAACTTGGCCAAAGCAGCTTTGGCCGTAAAAGTAAACGGAAAACTGACAGATTTAAGCACTCCCATCACTACCGACGCAACCGTAACCATCATTACCGGCAAGGATCAAGAGGGCTTAAATATCTTGCGTCACTCTTGCTCACACGTTATGGCGCAAGCGGTAAAAGAGCTTTGGCCCAATGTTCAGGTAACGATAGGACCTGCCATTGAAAACGGTTTTTACTATGACTTTTCGCGCCAAGAGCCGTTTACGACCGAGGATTTTGAAAAAATCGAAGCTCGTATGCACGAGATAGTAAAGCGCGACGAGAAATTGGAACGCAAAGTATTACCGCGGGATGAGGCGATTAAATTTTTCAAAGATTTGGGCGAACATTATAAGGCCGAGATTATTGAAGATTTGCCCGAAGGCGAGATTATATCGCTTTATTCACAAGGCTCATTCACCGATTTGTGCCGTGGTCCTCACGTTCCCTCAACCGGCAAAATCGGCGATGCTTTCAAGCTGATGAAAGTTGCCGGTGCATATTGGCGCGGCGATTCCAACAAAGAGATGTTGCAACGTATCTATGCCACGGCCTGGGCCGATAAAAAAGATTTGAAAGCCTATTTAGATATGTTGGAAGAGGCAGCCAAGCGCGACCACCGTAAACTTGGTCGCGAGATGGACTTGTTCCATTTTGAGCCGGAATATGCTCCCGGTGCGGTATTTTGGCATGACAAAGGTTATAGAATCTATCGCAAGCTGATTGAGTATATGCGCAACCGTCAAGAGCATAACGGCTACATTGAGGTTTCAACACCAAGGGTTATGGACAGATGTTTGTGGGAGACCTCGGGCCACTGGGAAAAGTATGGTGCTCACAACTATTCCGGTCAGACTGAGGACAAGAAATGGTTTTGCATTAAACCGATGAACTGCCCCGGTGGTTTGCTGATCTACAAACAAGGTATTAAGTCCTATCGTGATTTACCGTTGCGCATGGCTGAGTTTGGCAAGGTCAACCGCTATGAAGCCTCTGGATCTCTGATGGGTTTGATGCGGGTTAGGGAGTTCACGCAAGACGATGCGCATATTTTCTGCACGCCCGAGCAAATGGAAGAAGAATGCATCACCACGCTAAAGTTGATTTTGGACATATACAAAGACTTTGGTTTTGAGGAGGTAAAGATTTATCTTTCCACCCGTCCGGAGAAGCGCATCGGTTCTGACGAGATATGGGACTTGTGTGAAAAATCTTTAGCCAATGCTTTAACTTCGCACGGCTATGCTTTTGAAATTAATGAAGGCGAGGGCGCTTTCTATGGTCCCAAGCTGGAGTTTATTTTGCGTGACGCCATCGGCCGTGAGTGGCAGTGCGGCACAATTCAGGTTGATATGAACCTGCCGCAAAGGTTTGACATCAGCTATATCGGCGAAGACGGCGAGAAGCATCAACCGGTAATGTTGCACCGTGCGTTGTTTGGCTCGATAGAGAGATTTTTAGGCATTTTGATTGAAAACCATGCTGGTCGTTTGCCGCTGTGGCTATCACCTGAGCAAGTAGTTGTCTGCCCGATTGTAAGCGAGTTTGACGACTATGCCAAAGAGGTTGCCTCTGCCATGCAAAAGGCAGGTCTATTGGTCAAAACTGATTTGCGTAACGAGAAGATAAACTACAAAATCCGTGAGCACTCGGTTGCAAAGATTCCGGTAATAGCCGTTGTCGGTGCCAAAGAAAAAGAGAACCGCACGGTTACCATCCGCCGTATTGGCTCAGACAAGCAAGAGGTATTTACCCTTGATGAGCTGATAAAATCTCTTGTCAAAGAGGCCGAGATGCCTCATGCCGAGGAATAAAAGAAAAAAAGGGGGGGGAATCATCCTCCCCCTTTTTTTTAAGTTAAATCTGTTAACCTAATCTCCATTTCTTTGCCATAAAACTTGAGCAAACGTTGGTAGTGGCGGGCTGCCAAAGGCTTGCCTTGCTCCATCAGCGCAATCATATTCATCGATAGCGGAGTTTGCAAGGCCACGTCTTGGACACTCAAGCCTTTTTCTTTGCGTAAATAAATGAGTCGCGGCGCAATTTGAGAGCGCATAATTTTCTTTAAGTTCATCAGTTTTTTTCTCCTTATTTTGCTTAATTAAAACAAAACCGCCTTATAAAATTAAGGCGGAGGAGCTGAAAAACTGTACACGAACAGTCGCGCTTATTCGCCATGCTAAAAGCATGCTTATATCACGCACTCCCCCTTTTGAGGAGCAATTTCGTGTAAGATGTTTTTCAGACACCACCTTGGGCAACTCGCCCAAGGCAAGTCTTAAGTTAGAGCAGATTTATCATTTTGGCAAGCGGTTTATTTTCTTTATTTTATATCTTCTAAGCTGAATTTTAATTCTTTGCCATAAAACTTCAAAAGGCGCACATAAAGGTTGAGTGCTCGGTTTTTGCCACATTCCATATCATAAATTATAGAAACCGACAAATTAGTCAATATGGCCGTTTCTTGCAAATTTAGACCTTTGGCTCGGCGCAGTTCCTGTAATTTATCGGCCAAATCGGCACAAATATTTTTCTTTAGGCTTGTGTTTTTCATCAGTTTTTTTCTCCTTGTTTTGCTTAATTAAAACAAAACCGCCGTTGCTAAAAAAAACAAGGCGGAGGAGCTGAAAAACTGCGTAAAGACAGTCAGGCTTATTCGTCACGCTAAAAGCATACTTATTTCACCCACTCCTCCTAAAGAGGAATTTTCTTTACGAGATGTTTTTCAGACACCACCTTCGGGCAACTCGCCCAAGGCAAGATGAGAATATAAAAAATACTAATCGAAAGCAAGCAAAAAAAATTTTTCTTACAACTTAGCAAACAAACCTTGGCTATTTAACACGTCATCACACCGCTTTTTGGCCAGGTCGCAATATTCTTTGGTGTTATCAACCCCAACAAAATTGCGCCCCAGTTTAAGAGCAGCCACACCTGTTGTGCCGCTTCCCATAAACGGGTCAAACACAACATCTCCTTCTTTGGTCGAGGCCTCAATAATTCTTGTCAAAAGCGCCAGCGGTTTTTGGGTAGGGTGGCGGCCAAATTTCTTTTCTTCCATAGGGGTGGTGGCAATCATCCACACGGTTCGCATCTGATGATTAGGCTTTTTTAGGCCGTCTTTAGGGAAATCGCCGTCTTTCATTGCTTTATAATTAAAATAATGCTTGGCTTTTTTGTTTTTTTTGGCCCAAACCAAACTCTCGTGGCTGGCCGTAAAATATTTGCACGATAGGTTGGGGCTGGCATTTGGCTTAAACCAAATCACGTCGTTTAAGATATGCAAACCCAACTGTTGCATGGCATAACCACAAGGATGAATACTATGATAAGTGCCTGACACCCAAATCGTGCCGTTTGGTTTAAGTAGCCTTTGACATTCCTTAAGCCAAGTTTTATGAAACTCAAAATTAGCCTCCACACCTTGGCAATAATCCCATTTTCCTTTGTTAATGGAAACCAGTTTGCCGTTTTGGCAACTTGTGCCGACATTGGATATCATATAAGGCGGATCGGCAAAAATCATATCAAAGCTTTCATCTTTCAAGCTTTGCATAAATTTGATACTGTCTTGATTATATATTTTATATTCACAACTCATCCCCAAACTCTCCCTGTGCCATAAGTATGCCCGTTGGCGACGCAAATCGCAACCTCAAATTTTGATTTAGTCCAAACAAAAACCCGCTTCCAAGGGTAGAAGCAGGTTTTTATAAGGGGTCAATAGAGGCAACTTGACCTTTTTTTAGAGGAGAACTTTGTTAGATTAGTCAATAACCTCTATTTGTGCGGGTTGTGCCATATTTGCACAATCATCATTCATACAAGAAACCTTTTCGTACGAAACCTCAGAGTAAGTCTTGGGTTCATAAACGGTTCTGTTAGTGGTTTTCTTGTAAACAACCTCAACCGGCTCACGAGTTTCGGTAACTTTTTCTTGGCAAGGGTTGCAAGAGGCACAAGTTCCGCAGTTAGCCTTTGGTTGGGCATATACAACCGGAGCAGGTTGGCAAGTCTGACAAGGACGCGACTCGCGATAACGAATCGGCTGAGCCACAGGTTTTTGAACCTGTCTGTAAACATAACGATAGCAGGTTCTGCCATCAAAATAATCACAGTCCATTTTAGGTTGGTTTTGCACTGTTCTGTAAGTTGTAACCGGAGTTTCTTCTTCATAATCAAAACAAGCACAAGCTGAAACTATAGCGGTTGCAACGGTAATAAATAACAATTTTTTCATATCTATTTTCCTTATACTAGAATTGGTGTTTTGTCCAATTTTGGGTTAATATACACTTTTTATACAAAAAATCAAGACTTTTTTCTAGATCGGACTACTCAAAGAGATATTTTTGACAAAATAATAATTTTCGCATCTATTTTGTTGGCGCCGGAAAATGCAGAATTTTTTTCTTCTGCGGAGCTGTTTTCTTGACCTCGGGTTTATATCCCCCCTCGGTACACAACAGTTTGTCAGCATCATAAATTTTGCATTTCACCGGTTTGACAGAATCCAATTCTACCAAATCACCATCCTTATCGCGGGAAAAAACAACAGTATTGCACCCCAGCTGTCCGCAATTAAACGGAGCATCCAAAATAAAAACAAAACTCTGGTCCGGATATTTGGCAACATAAAAATCTTCAAACCTAACCTCTAAGGGCAGTTCGTCAGCCGCCGGGCCGAATTCGCCGTCAAAAACCTTAAAAGTTTCTTCTTT
>CASDRW010000047.1 GCA_949283275.1 uncultured Pseudomonadota bacterium | reverse complement strand
CGCGGCATGGCTGGGTCAGGGTTGCCCCCATTGCCCAATATTCCTCACTGCTGCCTCCCGTAGGAGTCTGGGCCGTGCCTCAGTCCCAATGTGGCTGATCGTCCTCTCAGACCAGCTACAGATCGTCGGTTTGGTAGGCCGTTACCCCACCAACTGCCTAATCTGATGCAGGCCATTCCATCGGCAATAAATCTTTCCCCCTCAGGGCTTATGCGGTATTAGCTGTCGTTTCCAACCGTTATCCCACACCAATGGGTATGTTCCTACATATTACTCACCCGTGCGCCACTCTCATCATTCTAGCAAGCTAAAATGAATCCCGTTCAACTTGCATGTGTTAAGCCTGCCGCCAGCGTTCGTTCTGAGCCAGGATCAAACTCTCATATTAAATGATTGTATCAATCCTGTCTAAATTACTCATAAAGAATTTATCTAGGTTCCTTATTCATACTTCAGACTTTATTATATCTTTTTTAAGTACCATATAATACTGTCTGCGTATCCTTTTATACCTCTTATTCACTCTTTTCTATAACTACTAGCACTTCCGCGCTAGTGAGCAGATGTATAATCCACACCTCCTTATTTGTCAACATTATTTTTTATTTTTTTTACTTTTTTTGCAAATCGTTTTAACTTGTTGAAAAAACAAGCCTTTAATATGCCGAAATTCTTTTGTATATATGTTTTTTTTGCTTTTATTTAACTTAAACGGTTTTATAATAAGTTTAATTTTGTGCGACTCCGTATTGAAATACGAGTCTTTTGTTGGTTGCTTTTTTTAGGGATAAGGCTTTTATAATGAAAGATGATTTTTATACCATGGGCGGCGGACATTTTTGGGAAGATGTTTTCTTCTACCAGAAATGGAGAATCCAACGTAATTATATAACTAAAAAATGCCGCTTGCTTGATAACTGGGATATCAGACGCCACGAAGGTTCTTTTGAAGAATGTCGCAAAGCTTTTATTAAATATATTGAAGCTTATCAACTGGCCAGGCAAAAAGGACATATGATTATTATGATCCATTCTCTTGGGCAGTCAAAGAATGTTTTTAAGCCCCTGTGGCGTGAAGCCTTGAAAAATGGTTTTATGGCGGCAGCAGTAAATTATCCTTCTACTCAAAAGGGTTTGGATGCTCATGTTAAACAATTTCACTTCTTCTTGGATCATCTGGAAGATGTTGATACCATCTCTTTTATAACTTATGGCGCCGGAAATACCATATTGCAAAAGCTTTTTACCGATAAAGCGCAATGGCAAACCAGACTTAAGCTGTCAAGAATCGTCGAAGTGGCTCCTTATACTTACGGTAGTGAATTGATGGAATTTTTGGGCGACAATAAGCTTACGGGTTTCTTTGTCGGACCTATGGCTAAAGATTTGGCGCCGGAGCAGGTTAAAAACTTACCGCAAATATCTCAGATGCCAGTCGGCATTATTTTAACCAACAAGCCTTGGTGGAAAAAATTTTTGGAAGCTGTTACTCTTTCGCGTATGCCCAAACCGTTTCCCAATGAAGTTAAAGATTTTACTAAAGCTAAAGATGTTGTTTGTTTAAGCTCGCATCGCTTTAATATATTTAATAGCAAAGAAATAAGTTGGGCTGTTATTGATTTTTTGAAAAAAGGAAAATTTTAGACATTTTTAAAGAGCTAAACCTTTGTCAGATTTAGCTCTTTATTTTGCCTCTACTTATCTTCCATCTAATTTTTTGTGGAAAGCATTCCATACTTCGTAAGGAGTGTCTTGCGATATTCCTCCGAAAGAATATGGAGAATATTTAAATTCCGCGTACTTATCTCCGTACTCTTCTACCTCTGCTACAGATATGGAGGTTATTTTTTTAAACCTCTTTCCTGTGTATTCATACACAGAATAGGTTACACCGTCTTCCGAAAAAAGATATCTGTCTGTCCATGTTGTAACAACAGCAATCTTTTTATATTTCGGCGGAACAATGTCGTTATACCCAAACAGCCCATCCTTTTCAAAAATGTATCCGCCAATCGCCGGATATACTTCATCAAACGGCTCGTATCCGTTAGGTTTGCCATAGACGGTTTTTTTACCGTTTTTATCAATGAGTACCATTAATACTTCATTGTTGGAGCTGGCCCTTTTTATACGATAGCTTTCCGCAAGCTTTAGCAGTTTGGGAGTTTCCGTACTACGGAGTTCATACAACTCGTGTTTCTCAGGTTTGTAGGCGATAAAATTATAATGATTGTAGTTTCCGCCTAAGAGAGAAATTGAGTCATATTCTATCGGCAGCGCCTCTTCATAATCTATCTCCACACCGTAGAGATCTTTCCATTTGTCATGAAGAACTGTCATGTCTTCATTTCTTGGAATCCGTTCAATTCGCGTACATGACGCCATTGCGATACAACAAAGCATCGCTAAGAATAAAAATTTTTTCATATAATATGTGTTTAATTGGTTTTTCGCTTATATATGTATCACTTTTTTGACAAAAATCAACAAAAATCTACTTGAAGCTCCAGCCCATTTCGGCCTTGCCCATCTCGTTACCTTTGCTAACATGGTAGGCATAACAAGCTTCGGCCTCTTCTTTTGAAAACATACCTTCATCTATTTCTCTTGGATCTAAACCATGCTCAAGAGCATCGCGATACCATTTGGTATAGCCATAGGCCACTTTGCCCTTCTTTACCTTTCCGTCGGCGTCTTTTTCGCGGTTTGAAGCTATATCTTCGAATCTTTCTATGTTGTTAATTTTATTTCTGTCTACACGGAATTTTTCCATCTTGTTATGAATTCCATCTGAAGTTAACATCGTAACTTGACCTTTGGCCGATATGGTTGTTATTGAACCTTTGGCAATGTTTTTGTTGTTGTCAATTTCTATCTTTTCAAAAATTATTTCACCTTTGCTGGTGGTTTTTTTGATCTCAACATAACCGGATTCGTAATCGCAAGCTATTACTTCCTGTGAGATTATTTTTCCTTTGTGATTGTTGGTATTGATACGGTTCTTGTTTATTTTTTGGGCGACGGCGCTAAATGTAGATTTTTTTTGCTTATCCGTCATGCCTTTGGTTAGGTTGTCCAAATCTTGTTTTTTGAATTCTTCTTTGGGATTGTTTATCAATCTGTCTGCCGCCAAGGTATTGGCTTTTACTTTTATTTCACCAACTTGATTGCCGTCTTTGTCATATCTTCGGGTTATGGTGAAATTCTGAGAACGCTCAACCTCTACTCTTGAGCCATCTTTGGAGTATTTACTCTTGGTAACAACTCCGTTTTCCTCTCTTAATTCGGAGATTTTACGCCCATTTTTTGTAGTCGAAACCGAAGTAACTCCTCTTTCAACTTGGGTTGTAACAGTTGTTTTGCCAGAATTCTCAACATGAACCGTCTTACCGTTTTGTGTTGTGGTTGTAGTTTGTTTTCCTTTTTGTGCAGAGTTTAATGTCTCTGCTGATGTTCCTGCTTTTTGTGCTGCTTTAAGAGCTGTTTGTCTTGCGTCATCCAGTTGGTATTTTTGCCTGTCAAATACAGCTCGACGCACCCCTCGGGCTGCTCCCTTAAAGGTCTCTTTGGTGGCATAACCGACTTCTTTTACGGCTCTTGTTGCAAGCGGCTTACCTGCTTTAAGCGCCATACCCTTGGCGGTTGAAGCAGCCATGGTACCTATTGACGAACCAATTGAGGTATCACTCATTGATGATGCAAACTCTCCGGCAAATTCTTTGGCCATGCTCAAAACCGACCAGGCTAGTATAAATGTAAATATTAATTTCAAAAATCCTTGCGATCCCCAGTTAAAACTTTCCATAATCGTTTTAAAATATACCATACTGGCAGATGACGCATCCGTAAACATACTGTCAAATGTTTCTACTGTACCGCTTACAACTTTGGCACTGTCTTCTGCTATTGCTTGAATTACTCCTAAAAGGATTAAGACAACAATTGAAATAAATAAAAATGAAAACATTGAATTAAGGAATGTTTCCCATACTTTTTTGGTATATTGCCGAGTCGATTTAAAAGCAAATCCGCCAACGGCTACCGGAAGTAAAGCTCCCGCTACACCCAATTGAAGTACGGCATCGACCATCAAAAAAGGCACGCCGACAATTATCAACATTGAGAAAACCCATAAACCAAGACCTGAAAATAAATATATAAATTTAGGGAGAATCCATACTCCTTCTTTCCATGACTGACACATAAGAGAGCTGCCAAGCGCTTTAAATTTGCGAACACGATTTTCCATCATGGTCATAGTGTTGATAATGCTTATACCCATTTCTTGCGGCAAACCATTGCTTTCGTAATTAACTCCGCTTGACTTGTTTTTTATAATCGTTTTGTCATCTTCTGAGCATTTGAGAGTTGATTTTCCTTGCTCACAATCACTAAACATCGTATCTGCTAGTGATAATCCGGTTTGATATATGGGATTTATAAAATCGTTAAAAAATCTAGCCACCCCTGTATGAAGAATAAAAACCACTAACATAACAATAAAACCATGGGTGATTATTGACTGAAACAAATCCTTGAGATCTCTGGTTTCTATGGAAGAAACAAAAGACAGTATTTGAAGCGCCAACCATATTCCGAATGCTATTATAACCACGTTAATTACCGAACCGGAAAAAGCTCCTACAGCGGTTGCGGTAATTCTGCTTACGGTATTAAAAATAATGGCAAACAAAGGGCAAAGCAGACATTCTTCTTTGGTTTCATATTTGCAGTAGGGCGCACAAGCGGTGTCTGAACCGGTCTCGCAACCGGTTTTTAATTTGTTATAATAGTCATTATATAAATGGGAGTCTTGCGAAACAACACTAACCCCTCCATAAGCGCTAGTTCCCGTAACTCCTAGATTTTTTAAACTTATACAATCATACTCTAATCTATAGCTGCCACCACTGTTTATACTTGTACTTCTACAAGCTTGGCCTTCCTCGCATATAACAACTTTTGAATTGCTTAAAAAGCTTCTATGACCACAACTACATCTGGCAGAACCTGATGGAATAGATTCACAATTGGGCAAATCTTCGGCAAAAGAATATGACGGCGCAATAACCACGCAAAAGATGATTGCGGCTAAAGAATATATGATTTTATGTAAATTCAAATTTATCATCTCGCACCTCTACTTTTCGCCACTTGATTTTTTGCCCCTAAATTTACTGCCTATGTTACGGGCTGTTTGCACCGGATGTGCTATGGCGCGACCAGTTCCCTGCATCAATTTTTTTACACCTATACCGGCCTGATTGGCGACAATATCTTTGGCCAAATTGGCTCCGGTTATGCTGGTTGCCATTTTGCGGGTGTAATCCGTCATCATTGTCGCCGTACTATGCATCGGCGAAGAATCGCCAAAGGCATTGTCGGGGAAGAATTTGTTAACTAAGTCAGAGCTTGTTTGTTGAACCAATTTGTAGAAATAAATTAGCGCAAAAATCATCATTACAAAAATCGGAGAAAATAAATAAACCGAATTGTTGATTTCATTGTTAAGTTCTTCTTCCATTTCCTCGGTAGCACTGCCTGAGGCTAATTGATCCATCTTATCAAACAAAACATCTAACCCACCCAAAGTTGCACTTTCTCCAAACATGCTTAGTCCAAATGATGTAACTAATGCCAAAAAAGCATATAAAGCCGCTGATTTTGCTATGATGCTGATTATTATAAATAAACGCCCTTGAGTCATATTAAACGGCCACAAACCCATAACTATGGGAAAAGCCAAAACTGCAAATCCTATCTTAAAAGAAATATCCAAAAAGTAATAGGATACTGCCACAATCAACAAGAAACCCAGGCACCAAATTATAGCCCCGCTAATCCAAATAAACCCGTTGGGAACCGACATAATAGTTACCCCTTTTAGAACCTTTAAATTAATGGCTCCGCCATTTTCCAGCCCCGCATAGCACATTATGGAGTTGCCAAGAACTTCTATGTTTGCAAGCTTGTATGTTATGGCTCTTATGGCTCCTAACATTGAATTCATTACTGATTTAGGAACTATTGACTCTGGTCCGGTATAGGTAATGTTGTCAGGAACAGATGGTGTAAGCGAATCTTTGCCGGGGTAAAAACTACTGTAAGTGCCTCCCTGATAATTATTTAGTCTTCCAGAAATACCTGATTCTTTAGCTTTTGATGATAATGCTGTTCGATTAATTGCTGCATCTGGATTGGCTTTCAAACGCTGCCTAATAATTTCGCTAAATCTGATTATCTTACCTGAAACATCATTTCCCAGCTCGTCAATATTTTGATAAAGATTGTCTATATTAAAACCTATAAGCTTGCCGCCTCCTGCATAAACAGTGGTATGATAGCCGGATGCTTGATTATTTGTATTCGCTAAAGCACCGTTAACTTTTATATAAACTATATCACCAACATTGGCATATTTTATAGCAGAAGAGAGATCTACATCACCCCCGTTTTCGCCAACAATCGCTGCATTTTCATATTGTGAACCTACTTTTAGACCATCGGCACTATCAACTTTGCCCGTTTGGAAATTAGCTATATCTCCGCCGATTTCTTTGTTAAGCTCTTCAAGTGCGGCTGTTATCGCCACTGTACTATACCCTCCTTCCCCTTGACTGCCTGCTTTTTGATAAAGTCCTCGGATATAATTACGATGTCCGCGATCATCACAATTGGCATAATCCCTGCAAGATTTTCCTTCTGCATCGGTTTGTCTGCATTTGGGAGAATTTTCGGAAACATACGGAGAATCGACACATGAGTTTTGAATTTCCTGTAAATATCTTTGTAAAATGGCAACAAATGATTTTTGAAATTGTTGCACGGTATCTTCGTAACTATCATTCTCAACCGGTTCGGGAAGTGTGTCTGCGGAATCTGAAGCGGAAGAATTGTTAGTTTGCTCGTTTTGGTTGCCCGCATCTAAAGCTGCATCTATGTTCTTTTGATCTTCATCGCTTATATCTTCATCGTCCCAAATATAGTTTTGAGTAAAGTTTTTAATATCTCCATGCCAGAAGCCTTCACTTATTGATGCTCCAATTCCCATCATCGGCGATACAAAATATTTGCTTATCGCCGTATTGCTATAAATAATAAACCAATAGGCAAACATTACTTTGAACAAAAACTTAAATAGCTCATTTATAATATTGCCAAGCTGCAACTGTGTGAATGATGAAACGTTTTTTAAGCCCCAAAATAATATCCAAATACCCGAACCTACTAATAAAACAACTATTCCCGCTTTTTTAGTGATGCCCAAACCCTTGTCCGCGGCATATAAAAAGGCCGATGTCAGTTTTTCCATAACCAAACAGGACCAACATCCTGCTTCATATTTGGCGCGAAGTTGTTCGGTGGTGGGACAGCCTTGTTGGGGATTTTTATATGTTCCTGAAACTACAGCATTTCCTGTTTGCATTGTTGGTGAATAAACCATCATATCACCCGGAGAAGCTATAACATGCTTAATGGTAAATATGTTTGCAAAGATAAATACCATAAAAACTATTAGAAGTGTATTTATATATTTTATTTTTCTCATATCACACCCCTACTTTCGGCCAGCCCATTGATGCATCTTGGCGCGAATCGCCGAGCCTCTCTCAATGTTTTTGCCTATAAACTTAAGGAATCTTACATTAGATGTTGCCATCGCCGATATACCCATTGAACCAACATAGCTCAGCCCTTTTAGTATCCCTTCTCCTATACCTTGAACTGCCGCTTTTAAGTTCTTTTGGAAATTGGCCGATAAACCTGTACCAAGCAAAGCCGAGGTAAGCTGCTGCGATACTCCCATTGAGCCGTAAATAAGAAAGCCAATAAGCAACAAGCACAAGAATCCCAAATTAATGTCTTGCATGTACCCTTCCAAATCTTCGGGATCAAAAATTTCCTTGTTTTGCTCAACAAGCCCTATCATCGCACTTAAAACCGTAGCAACAATAATTGAAAAACACATCATAAACGCCGAGGAGGCTAAAATATGTCCAAAACCTTTTTTCGTCCAGGCTCTGGTTGGCCCAAAGGCATAAGAAATAATATAAATCGGAAGTAATAAAATTATGATACCCATTTGGAATATGCTATCAACCAAATAAAAACTGAAACCTATCTTTACTACCCAGAAGAATAAAAACAAAATTATGGCCATAATCTTGCCTGTAAGCCTAACTTCACTTTGGCGCATAATTGTAATTGCTATATCTCCGCCAATGGTTAAATAAGCCGATAATATCTTAACCATACAGTTCATTGCATCACCTACCGCCGAAGGAAAACCTTTGGCGTTAACAAAAGGCGTACCATCTATAGAACAACTCATTTTTACGCCCTCAACTACCACTTCGGTACCAAAAACCGTAAAATCTGTTTGGTCTTTTGCCGTAAATGAAACATTTAAAATATCTATACCTAATTCTAAAAATGCTGCATATATCGGAAAAACAAAGGTATTTATTACATAAATCAATCCCTGTGATGATGAGGCTAAAATACCACAAAAAAGACATAGCGCCGCTTTACGCAAAATCTCGTTCCAAACCTCGCCGGGATTGGTCTCCGTAACCGAGCTGACAAATTTGAGTAAGCGTAATGCCAACCATACCGAAAAAGCTACCATCATTATTGGCATGGCTGCTTGCGTAAGCTGAGAGTGCATAAGCATAACATTGTCGCCGACACTTGTATATATTTTATTTAATATAATGCAACTTAAGCAGGACTTATCATCGGTATCAACTTCTTCAATAAACGGATCACTTGAACAAGCATTGAGCATTATTACCGCAACCAAAATTGTTAGCAGTTTTAAGAAAATCTCTGATGTCTTTCTCCAGCTTATCATTGCCGTATCCTTTTATATCTTAGTCCATTTCATCAAGTTTCTTCCTGTCAATACGCGGATCAGATGGTTTGTTTGTTTTGTCCTTAGCTCTCCAGTTCAGATGAGCTTCCACTTCTGTTTTTAAATTTTCACGTATCTGACGTGAAAATGCATCCTCCCCTTCCCGAGGCTGACTCAATTCCGTTAACTTCTTCTCTAACCGCGTCAACGAATCCTCGCGATCATCAGATGTTTGTCGGATCTCGCCGCCAGCTTGATTTGGTGTTGAAGGCGATTTGCGACCAAGCGTAGCTTGGTTTTGTTGCTGCCTGGCGACGCCTTGTCCACCCCGGCCCAAAACAGCTTTTGGGGTCTGAGGTTCAGCCGTATTTTGTGCTTTGCCCACAACTGCTCTGTTGGCCGAGTTTTGGGCTGCTGCTTTGTTTCCTGCTGCCGTTCCGCCAGAATTTGACTTCTTGGAAATTGCATTATCTATTTTATTGTATAACCATTTTCTGACCGGACGCATGGTTGCATAATTTATTGCTTTTCTGACACCTTTTTCAGCTTTGTCTTCGGCCCAGTCACTGACTGCCTGTCTGGTCGGGGAAGAAACCTTCTTTGCCATGCCCTTAATTGTTGAGGCTCCCATGGTTGCTAAGGACGGAGCTATTGCTTTCATTCCGCCGCTTGAGAAACGATTAACCAATTCCGAAACTCGAGCAAGTAGTAAAAATCCTAAAATATTGGCAAACAGAAATACTAAAAACCCTACACTTAGGACATTTACCATAATTTTTAGTTTTTCTGTGTCAACATTATCTATGGCTTGTACCAATTCATAAAGCCCTCCTCTGCTTACTCTTTGTCCATCTTCGATTGCGGATTCAATCTCGACATTGAGTTCAACCGCTTTACTTACCAAGCCTATTCCTATCCTTACTACTAAGCCTATCAGCATAAATGTAAAGATACTGTTTAAGAACATCTTAAATCCAGTTGATGTGTATTTTGATGTAATCTTAAACGGCCAGCTGGCAATAAGAAACGGAAGCAACGCTCCTACAATTCCCAGTTGAACTACCGCATCCAAAATGTAGAAAATAAAAGCCAAACATAACAGAAAACCAAATACTGAGAAAAACAACCCATATATTACACAGGCAAAACCCAAACCTATTTGCCAGCCTTCGTTGGTAATCATTAATAAAATATATTTCCACCCCAAACAATTAAGTCCACTACCGATGGCTTGCAGTAAGGTATATTGCTTATTGATGTTGTATGCTAAATTTTCTAACTCCGCGTAGGTGAATATATTATAATAGCCATTATCTAGGTTGCGCTTATAATCAAGAGGCAGATCTTCTCCCAAACTTTCAAAGGAGGCGATACTGATGTTTTCTATCCCAAATCGCTCTGTTAAAGAACCGCTTCCGGCAAACTGTGTGCCAAAAGCCAGACCGGCATTAAGAAGCGGATTTATTATAAAATTAAAAACGTCGTCATAATATAACAACAACATAAAAGCGATAGCAAATTTATAGCTTTGTTTCAGCATTTCGGTAATGTATTTAGCGGCATCTTGACTGGTCATCGAGCTTACAAATACAAGTGTTTTCATGGCTATCCAAAGCGCCATTCCCACCGCTATTAAAATGGCAAATCCTGAAGCAAACGTATTGCGGGAAATACTAACCATGGTATCTGCCGTTTTGAAAATAACTCCAATAAGCGAACAAAACCTGCATTTTTCATTATTATAAAGGCTAACTGCTATAACTTCACATCCAAACGCAAATGTTTTACCACTGCGAATTTCTATTTTGTTGCCAATAACCTTTGCACAATATTTCTTTTCTTTGCCCGAGGAATCGGTTGTTTCATAACAATTTTTATCAAATTCATACGATTTGGTCGATGTTCCTTTGTCTTTTGTTGTATTAATTTTTTTTATGCTTCCGTCTGCCCCTTTTTCAAGCTCTTTCCAGCCTTGAGATGCTAATGCTGTTGCATCTTCAGGGGTAACACAGCGATAATTGACTTTAACTGTTATTGACTGATTATCTTTTTGAAATATTGAATTAACAACACTGTTAACAAAATCAAGATTGCTTTTATACATACATTTTGACACTGAAAGATTGCATATCTCAGTGCCACATTGAACTATATTGGGGCTCTTCCAATCATCTTTGTTTCCATAGTCCGATACAAACTGGCCATAACTACTACCGGCATGTTCTTGCATAAATTCCCACGGGTTTTGTGCCACAGTTGAAGTCATATCATCCTCACACCACGCAGAAGATATCGGCAACCACATGCTTAACAGCATTCCGAAAAAGAAAATAACAAATATTTTACTCGTCGCTTTTGTCATCCTCTTTATCCTTATTAAAAGGATTACCCAAAATAATCCCGGCAGCAATCAATGTCAAAACCAGCAAACAAAACGCTATGTAATATACTGCCTTATCAGCCAAAAATGCAAATAAATCAATGCCGTACGCTATTAAAAAAATTATAAGTATTACAAACGTTCCCAACCATGCTTTTGCCATTTTTGCCAATTCCTCCTATAATGCTTATTTTATCATAACATATAAATTACTTATAAAGTGTTACAGTTTTTTGATTTTTTCTCAAAATATAATCTTTTTTGACTGTTAAATAAATTTTTGTACACAAATTGTCTTTTTTTGTACTATTTTCTTGATTAATCCGAGCCTTGTATTAATATCATAGGCAAACAAGCTCAATTTTAATTAAGGGGTATAAATCATGGAAGAAATTATTTTTCCCAACCAAATACGGATGTATCGCCGCTTGAGAGGACGCTCCATGCAAGAGTTGGCAGATCATCTTAATGTTTCCTTGTCTGCCATATCAAAAATTGAAAAAGGATATCGGCGTGTCGACCAGGAACAGTTGGTGAGAGTGGCTGAATTTCTTGATTGCCCTTTGCAAGATTTGTTTGTAAATGAACAAAATTCGCAGCAGGAAATTGTCTTGGCTTGGCGTAGAGAACAGGAAAGACGTAATAAAATTAATGAAAAAAGCGGATTAAAAACTTTGGGTGCCGGTTTGCGGCAAATCCGCAATGAAAAAAATCTTACCTTAATTGAGGTTGCCGAGAGTGCCGATATGACACTATCCGTTTATCATCGAATCGAGATGGGACAACGCGAGGTTTCCGACAAGGAAATGAAAAATATTGCTAAGGCTCTTAAAATGCCTGTCGATGAGCTTAAGGCTCAAATTAAAGATTTGGATGAAAAAGGATTCTTGGAAGAAATTATTCAACGTAATGACGCTAAATATAAATTGTTGTCTACTCCCAGAGGGGCTATTGCTTCTTTTGCCGGAATAAATATCGAAAATAACCAAATTTCTGTGTTCGGAACTGCAGGCAAAAACGGTGATGTTATTATCGATCCGGAAGAGGAAGTTAAAAAAGTACCTTGTCCGATATCACTTATCAATAAAAAAGATGCCTATGCAATTAATCTTTGCACCCGCAGATTGGGAAATTTGCTGCCGGCTCGGGCTATATTGTTTGTTGATCCTCAGGAACCTGTCAGCGTAGGAGATATTGCCGTGTATTATTCCAGCGAAGAAGAAGCTAAGATATTATCAGTCAGAGAAGATGATTTGGGGCAACTTTATGGTGTTCGTTGGAATCCTGATGAAAAAATAAATCTAAGTGATAATGACTTACAAAAAATTCATCGAGTGGTCTTTATAAGTTTATGATATGTCTTAAAAAAACCGCCAATCGGCGGTTTTTTTACTATAGCGGCGGAATATTGAGCTGTACTATGTCGCCCGGACCGATTTTACTGTTGGCATACCTCATATTGCCGGTTTCTATCATAAAACGTTGCCTACCGGTCATTTGAGATGCTAAATCGTAAAAATCTTTGGCTCGCATATCTTGACGTTGGGGATTCATTATATATAAAACACATCCTTGTGTTCTCTCGGCGACACCACAACGAGCGCGACCTCTTGGGACCTCGGCATTAACTACGACACCTTGTAATCCGTTTCGTACAATTTTTGATTCGCCAAAGATAAACTTACCGGCAACAATCCCAACAAACAAACAAACACTTATTATCAGAAAAAATATTTTTGTTGTCAGCCATGCCGGCACATTATCCGTAGAAACTCTGCCATATACTTCTTCCTCATATGCTTCTTCATCAATATATTGCGGAGCAGATGAATTGTTATCAGAAATATCTGTATGAATATCTTTAGATGGCAAATTAGTATCATCAAGATACTTGTCTATCTCTGATGATGCCTGTCGTGGAGAATAATCAGATGCTGTTTCTGTCCTAAAAGGATTACTTTTTATCTCAGATACACTCGCAGATGTCTGAGGTGCTGCCCGATTTATTGGCCGCTTAATCTTTTTTAACTGCGGATGATTACCGCCAGGATTATTATCCATGCTTTTATCCTCACAAACTTACAAATTATTTTCTAAAACTTTATCTGTTTTGGTTGTTTTGACAATCCTAGGCACCAGCATAATAATGGTTTCTGATTGCGGTGATTTACCCGAAAATACCGTGTTAGGCAAGCCTATAATTAAAAAGTTTTCACCTAATCTGTTATGAATAGAGAAACTTGATATCTCACCATCTTTTCCTTCAACGGTTATGTCAGAAAATATTCTGTCATTCCCTTCAAAAGATGCTTTAGCCAAAATTGACAAGTCAGCCAACATTGAAGAGCGCGGTATACATTTACCGATATCAAAACGTGAATACCACAAGTTGGGAACTACAAATTTTCCCTCTCCTACCGCCTCAACTTTGGCTTGCTTGCTTAAAAATGATGTCAGCGAATCAACATTAATATCATTAGACGTGGTTAACATCTTGCCCAAAACACCATTTTTGGCACTTTTTACCGAACCAAAACCAAAGGTTTGTATAATCTGTTGCCACTCTACTCCTTCCGAATTGTAAGGATATAAATTAAAAATTTTTACATCATATGCCAAAAGAATCGGATTTTCTTCAAAATATCCTATCAGATTTAGTATTTGATTCTTTAATTCAAAATCGGCATCAAAGGTTATTGAATATTCATCAAAATCTGCCGTGAAATCAGTAATACCGGCACCGCGCAACACGTCTAAAATCGCTAACATTATTGTCTTTGAGCGGGGGATGTAAAGGCTAAAATTTGCTTTACGGGAAATGCGTATCGTTTTGTTGGCTGAATTATAGGTATAATATATCTCAGCAGCATCCGTAATCATATTAACTACATCTGTAAAATCTCCTCGCAGATTTTCTGCCGAAATACTGGCGTAGGGTGCGTCTTTGGCAACTAATTTCAAATTAGCTTCCTTTGTCAATTTTAGCAGTGCTTTTTCTGCCGGCATGGTTTCAAATGAAAAGCCATTAACTTCATAACGCGGCAAGGCGTCATTTTTACCGTTTCTTATCAGTTGAAATGCTTTTGTGTTATAGGGGATGGTTGAAATCATTTGCTGCGTGTCCCAATTAACAAAACAACGTAACGGCGTCTCCAAATCCAACTCATTTACCCCTTTAGGTGTCCTTATTGCAGGATATGTTCTTTTTTCAACCTTTGCCGTATAAATTGGCATTTGTTTGCTTGTATCTGCTTTAGGCAATTTTTCAACAGTTACTTTGTTGACTACTTCACACGAGTTCAAAAGCCAAATGCCAAATATTAATACTATTATTTTTAGACTCTGACGTAATTTCATTATAAAACCTTATTTTTCAGTTTGCTTTAGTTCATTGTTTTGCGTATCTCGCGCCCCTTGAGAAGATTGTGGCTGACCCGATTTTACTTGGACCTGCGGTTGCCGATTGTTTATGCCGCTTTCTTCCTGCGGTGAAGTTACTTTTATATTGTTTTGTTTCATTAATTTATTAACTACTTCATCCATCGACATCCCGGCTCCAACAGTTGGATCTTCAGACTTATCTATCTCACCTAATGCCGCTTTCATCTTATTGAGCTCATCTTTGTCTTGCTTTATCATCTCCGGCGTTGCATTATGCTCTAATTCGGTCTTAAATTCTTGTAAATTTTTCTTTAAAGCATTTATACCGCCAGAAATCTTTTTATCAACATAACTATACAAATCGGGATGTGATACAATATACTCCCCTGTTTCGGATATTTCTTCCAAAACATCTAATACATAGGCATAATGTTTATAATCTTCTATAGCTATGTTGCCACTACGAACACATCGGGCTGCTATGCGGGAAATTGTCATATCATAATATTCTTTAAGCAAAACATAATTATCAACATACCAAGTATCACCTGCCATGTTTTTGCCAGAGCTGAATGTTTTGTTTGAATCCATCTACTTATCTCCTATTTGGATGAAACAGCTTATTTTTAATGTAGTGTAGCATTCCGGCTTTGTAAATTACTATTTTAATCTTTTAGAACACTATTTTGATACGGATCGACAAAATCACTACCTTCGCTATTATCTGATATATAAAAATTTTCAGAAACCTCTAACGGTGTCTGCGTAAAAATCGGGGGATTGTTGTCAACTACTTTTTCTTGACCATATAAATCACTGCTGCAAATATAGCTGTTGTCCCCTATTGCTTCCATATAGGGTATGTTCTCCGGCTCATCATTAACATATACCCATTCCCATTCTTGAGCTTCATTGTCATTGCTATTTTCTGTCTCAGGATTTGCTTTTTCCGGCGTGCTTCCAAATCCCCAATCTTCGCTGCTTAATGATGAGGCGGATTCTTCCTGCGCAAAATTTGAGTCCTCTTTAAAATCTTCTTGTGTTTCTTCTGTCTTGCTTAACTGATCTTTTTTTGTTTCACTCTCGGCCTTAATATCCTCTTGTAAACTATCAATTATATTTTCTGTCTTAAAAGGAGACACCGATTTCGAATCTGCGTTCTCTTTGGAAATTGTATCATTAATTATTGTTTCTTTATTATCAACCTTTGCTTCTTCAATAATTTCAATTTCATCTTCTAAACTTGGATGTGATACATCTGAAATAATATCGTCTATCGGCTCAATATCTCCTTTAGGCGTTTCTGATAACAGATTATTTGCGCCTTCAGCTATTTGTTGTTTTTTCTTTTTTTTCTTTTT
>CASDRW010000046.1 GCA_949283275.1 uncultured Pseudomonadota bacterium | reverse complement strand
ATACTCGGCCTCCGTATCGCCCGATATGGTAATCGTAACTTCATTGTTTTGCTCTCTTATGGCATTAAGCTTGGCCACAATCTTATCCGCCGGCACTTCCGTCTGCCCGATATAGTAGTATCCTTCTTTGTCCACGCTGACATTAATCGAGGTATCTTCTCCCTCCAAAGCCTTGCCGCCGACCTTGGGCAAATCAAGCGCAATACCCGATGTCATCAACGGCGCCGCCACCATAAACACCACCAACAACACCATCATCACATCCATCAGGTTGGTAATATTTATTTCCGAATTAAGCTGATAGCGATTGGAGCGCCTGCGCGAGTTAATAAGCATTTTTATTCTCCTGCCATTTCTGCTCTGATGGCCGTATCGTCAATCTCACGCGACAATATGGTTGAAAATTCCGACATAAACGCCTCCAACTTCTTGGCATATCTGTCCAAATCCGACGATATTTTGTTATATGCCACCACCGCCGGAATTGCCGCAATCAAACCAAACGCAGTTGTAAACAAAGCCTCGGCAATACCGGGAGCCATAGCTGACAACGAGTTGCTCTGAGTTAGGGCAATAGCGTTAAAGCTGTCAATAATACCCCAAACCGTACCAAACAAGCCAACAAGTGGCGCCACCGAACCGGTAGAGGCCAAAAAGCCCAGTCTGGTTTCCAAAGCATCCAAATCCTTATCCATCGATACCATCATCGCCTTTTCGATACGCTGTTGCAACGACACTCCGCGCAAACCTCTGTCGGTTTTGGATTTCAAGATATTGGTGCGTTTCCACTCTTTCATCGCCGCCACAAACATATTTGCCATCGGCTCATTAGGGTTCGCCCCCAAAGAATCATACAATCTGTCTAAAGATCCGCCCGACCAAAATTTTTCTTCAAATTTGGCGGTACGTTGTTTTAGCTGGCGCATTGTCCCCAATTTTTCAAAAATAATGGCCCATGACCAAACCGATGCCAATATCAATCCGATTAAAACCAACTTGGTAACACTGTCAGACGACCACAACAAATCCCACATTGAATAATTATTTGCCACCTCTTGCAATACTTCTGTTTCCATACTCTTTTTTCCTTATAAAAAACATGCTATTTCACAAAGTTATTTGCAAAATAGCAAAAAAGATTAAAGATTCAATTAATTAAATCGAGTTTTAAGCAAAAATCTCTGCGCTATGCCATTCTACTCAGCAAATCCTTGGGGATTCTGACAGGTTTTTTGGTTGCAAGCGATAAATGCGCCACCTTAACATCAATCACCACCAACACCTCGTTTCCCCGCAAAATTTCTTGGTGCATAATAGCCGTAACGCCGCCGATATTGGTAATTTTGCACGTAACCATCAACTCATCTTCCAACACGGCAGGTTTCAGATAATCAATCTCGCAATGCCTAACCACCCAACCGGTTTTTTCTTCTCCTTCCAAATCTTCCTTTTGGCACTTGCCCAAATAGCGCAAATACTCGGTTCTGGCTCTTTCGGCAAATTTAAGATAATTGGCATAATATACAATTCCTCCGGCATCGGTGTCCTCATAATAAACCCTAACCGGAAACAAAAACTCTCCATCTACCACTTCACCCTGTGCCGGTGCAATCGGTTTCACAATCATTTCTTATCCTTCCAACAAATCAAGTTGCGGCGAATATTTTTCTTTTCTCATCTTGGGCACACCCAGATATTGGCAACCCAAATCAGATATAACTCTTCCGCGCGGCGTGCGTTGCAAAAACCCAAGTTTCAGCAAAAACGGCTCTATCACTTCCTCAATCGTATCTCTCTCCTCCGACAAGGCCGCCGCCAAAGTATCCGCCCCAACCGGACCGCCGCCGTAGTTTTGCAAAATACAATTCAAATAGCGCCTGTCAAAAGCATCCAAACCATAGTCGTCAACATCCAAACGTTTCAGCGCCACATCCGCCAACTTATTATCAATTTCTTTAGCTCCGCTCACATCGCCAAAATCTCTAACCCGGCGCAACAGCCTTCCCGCCACACGCGGCGTCCCGCGCGAGCGCTTGGCAATTTCCAACGCCCCAATCTCAGACAACGGCATATTCAACAGCCTTGCCCCCCGCAATACGATTTTTTGCAAATCCTCCGGCGAGTAAAAGTCAAGCCGCAACGGAATTCCAAACCTCTCGCGCAGAGGAGTTGACAACATCCCCGAGCGAGTTGTTGCACCGATAAGCGTAAACGGCTGCAAATCAATCCTTACCGAGCGTGCCGAAGGCCCCTCGCCGATAATTAAATCAAGTTGAAAATCCTCCATCGCCGAGTAAAGCACTTCTTCAATTGCCGGATTAAGCCGGTGTATCTCATCAATAAACAACACGTCGTTGCGTTCCAAATTGGTCAAGATTGCCGCCAAATCACCAGATTTTGAAATCATCGGCGCCGATGTTGCCCTAAACCCTACTCCAAGTTCTTTTGCCACAATCGAGGCCAAAGTTGTTTTGCCCAATCCCGGAGGCCCAAACAACAACACATGGTCCAAAGCCTCGCCTCTTGCTCTGGCTGCATCAATAAACACTTTCAAGTTTTCGCAAACCGCTCTCTGCCCCACAAATTCGCTCAAAGAATTTGGGCGCAAATTAACCGGCATTGCGTTTTCTCTTTCGTCTTCAGCCTGTTTTTTAGGGCTTACTATTCTCTCGTCCATCATCTAAGTTCAATCCTTCATCGCAAACTCTTTTAGTGCCAGCCTAATCAGCTCGCTCATGTCGGCATCGGGGGCCTTAATCATTGCCTGATTAACCGCCTTATAAGCCTCCAGCCGCTGATACCCCAAATTAACCAAAGCCGATATTGCATCTTCCATCTTGGTCGGGTCATCATCTCTTGAGGCAAGCGTGTCCTCATAAGCTTCTGTTTCTTCTTTTGGTGTCAAATCATCATCTAATGCCATATTAATATCCTTTGCAACTTCAACTATCGGAACAGTCACGATTTTGCCTTTAAGTTCAGTCACAATTCTGGCGGCCAGTTTCGGCCCCACACCGTTGGCTCGGGTAAAGGAGTTTTTATCTTGGGCATTCACCGCCTGCGCAAGCTGCATCGGCGACAGAGCAGACAAAATGCTCAAACCCACCTTTGCGCCCACCCCTTGCACTTTGGTCAGCGTATTAAACCACTCTTTTTCCAAAGCATCCACAAAGCCAAACAGCGTAATACTGTCTTCTCTGACCACCGTCTCAATCAACAATGCGGCCGGCATTTTTAGCTGCAAACGTCCCAACGTTTTGGCGGAAACAAACACCAAATACCCCACACCGTTAACATCGACAATACAATAATCTTCGCCTATTGTATCAATTATACCTTTTAGTTTAGCAATCATCTTTTTTTGTTTGTCCTTTTTTATAAACTATACACTTCCAGCCGCTCTTTCAAGCCAAATCTCATCAACTGGCAATTTTTTCTTTGCTGCTTTGCGACAAAAACTCCTGCAAAAACTTTCCCCATTCCGGCACATCGTTTTCCTCAAAAAATCCTTCCAAAAACATAACCATTCGATTATGCCTGACAATTGCCTTTTTTCTGCCTTCCTCTGTCAACATCAAATCTTTCAACTTCAAGGTTTTTTCAAAAAAATGATTAATACAGTTATCCGAGCGCCTATCGCTTTTTTTATACTCTTCTGCCGACAAGTTTAGTTCCGGCCAGGCTTCTTTGTCAAATATCGGCTTGCCGTATTTTTGACACCTCATAAAAGCATATTGCAACGTGCGGATAATTCCGTTAATTCCCAAAGCATCCAGCATATCGGCATCAGAGACTATTTTTCCCTCAATTGTTTTGGGCCTGATGCCTGCCAACAATTTAGAATATCCCATATTATAAACAATATCGCACACTTGTTTTTGTATTGCATCTTCCACACCGCATTCTTGCATTATTTTTTTAGCATTAGTAAGATTATCGGCAGATGCTTGGCCAAATATCTTATAATCATCCACATCATGCAGCAAAGCGCTCAACGCAACAACATCTTTGTTGCCTCCCTCTTTGGCAGATATTGCCTCGGCCATTTTCCACACTCTCTCCACATGCTCAAACCCATGTCCCGAATTATCTGCATTCAAAAGCTCTTCTACCTTTTGAGCCACATTTGCTATAATATCCATTTTACTTTCTCCCATAAGCATTGCGATATTGAAAATGGCACAACGCAATCGCCAAGGCATCCGAGGCATCATTATTTTTAGGCTTGCACCCCGGCAACAAAATTTTCACCATTGTCTCCACCTGATTTTTCTCGGCCTTGCCCACACCGACCACCGCCTTTTTAACCTTGTTGGGCTCATATTCGGTAACACTTATGCCATATTGCGCCGGTGTCATAATCACCACGCCTCTTGCCATACCAAGCTTAATGGTTGAGGTTGGGTTAGAGTTAAGAAACACCTGCTCAATTGCCGCTTCATTGGGGTTATATTGTTCTATCACCTCGGATAAAGTTTTATTTATCTCTTTCAACCTCTCGGCAATCGGTGCTTTGACATTTGTGGCAATAAACCCGTCTGCCACATACCTGACGCGGTTGTTTTCCACCTCAACCACGCCCCATCCGGTTGAAGACAAACTTGGATCCAAACCTAATATACGCATAACTACATTCTTTCGATACAAAAAATCTCCGCTTATTATAAAGCGGAGATTTTATTTTGCAAGCACCTGTAGACTTATTCGCTCTCCAAAGCCTTCATAATCTCATCCGAAAACTCAGCATTATGATAAACTTTTTGGACATCGTCGTCATCTTCCAAAGCATCCACAAAATCCAAAAACTTTTTAGCCGTTTCCAAATCGGTGATATCGGTTTTAACCAACGGCTTCCAGTCCAAACGCGAAGCCGAGGGTGTACCGTATTTGGCTTCCATTGCCTCTGTTACGGTATTCAAATCATCGGGCAGGGTTTCAATATCATGATGCTCATCATCACTTGCCACATCATTGGCCCCTGCTTCCAAAGCCGCCTCAAACATGGCGTCAGCCTCGGCTGTTGCCAAAGGATATTGAATAAAGCCGATTCGCTCAAAATTAAACGCAACCGACCCACTTTCACCCATCACGCCGCCGCGTTTGCCGAATATGGTTCTGACATTGCCGGCCGTGCGGTTTTTATTATCGGTCAAACATTCGACAATAACCGCCACTTTACCCGGGCCAAACCCTTCATACCTGGTTGAGGTATAGTCATCGCCGCCGGCGGTTTGTGTTGCCTTGGCAATAGCGCGCTCAATATTGTCTTTCGGCATACTTTCGGCTCTGGCCGCGGCAATTGCCAAACGCAGGCGCGGATTCTTATCGGGCTCTGGCATACCAGACTTGGCGGCAATCGTAATATCTCTGGCCAATTTAGCAAAAACCTTTGCCTTTTTGGCATCTTGTGCACCTTTGCGGTACATAATATTTTTAAATTGGGAGTGTCCTGACATAAGCTAAAACTCCTTTACTTTAATGCAAATTACCCAAATTTTACCGCTCTTATACAACAATGCTTTTTTGTGTGCAAGAATTTTTTTATTAACAACACTACATAGCCATAACATTTTTCAAATAATCAACATCAATCCTTTTGGGTAAAACCAATCCTTCCGAAAACCTGGGCGAAAACAATATATAAAACGGCGGCCCCATACGACCGAATTTTTGCATAAAATCAAACAGTTCTTCATCATACTTAGTCCAATCGACTTCCCAAATTTTTATTTTATTTCGTTTTATTTCACTTTCAATTTGCTCGGTATTAAATACCAACGCATTATTAATCCGACAAGCCAAGCACCAATCTGCCTCGACTTTAACCAATATTTTATTACCGCTTCTAATATTTTCAGCAATTGCTTTCCGATTTATAGTTTTAAACACCACTCTGTTAAGCAAATCACTTCTCTCTGCAATTGTTTTTGATACTGTAAATACACTAAATAAAACCACAACCAAAATTATTCCCCACGAAATAATCCGTGTCCATTTTTTAATAATTTTTGCGTTTTGGATATTTTGTAATTTATCGGCTTCTGATATAAACACTTGAGCCACAAACACCACCATCATGACAACTATTAAATAACTTAACCAATACCAAATTTCTGTGTTTCTTGTCTGTTCGGCCAAACAAGCCAACAACCAGCATATATACAACCACAAAACAGCTACAGCCACCAATTTAAATTTTTTAAGGATGCTCCTTTGTTGAGGCATATACTGAGCTATCTGAGGGAATAAAGCAATCATCAAATACGGCATTGACAATCCCAACCCCATACTTAACATAAATAATAATATTCCGCTTACACTATAATGACTGGCGATACCAAAAGCTGTTCCCAAATATGGCGAATAACAACAAGTTGACAGCACAACCAAACCAAAGCCCATCATTACATCTGCAGTCGACTGCAATATCTTAAACTTATTTTCAATCTGTAAAACCCTTTCCACCAAAAACAACCACAACGCCACCGCCGTCCAAACCAACAAAGCGAGCACATAAACACTTTTTAACTGCATTGCCCAACTTATACCATATCCTTTAACACTAAGCACGACAAATATTATGGTAGCCACCAGCACACCCAAGCAAATTCCAATAATATTTCTGACAAAACTCATACGTAGTCTTTGCTTATTTCTTCCTCCGAACTCAGCCAATTTCAATATTTTTGCAATTCCTATAACAATACCGAAAGGCATCAAATTAAGCAACACTCCGCCCATCCAAGCCAACACCATAATTTCAAGCCACAATTTTTCATTTTGTAAGCCCATATCCACCAATTTTTCGACTTTCATTGTATGAATATATTGATTAGTAGCATCTGTCGCCACCCAAAATTTTATATTTTTTTCCACCGGATTAAAGTCGTTATCAACTAACTTAAACCTAACGACAATATTATCATTATTGTTGCTAATCTGCGGAACAGAAAAATATTTTGCTTCATCGCCCCATATAAAAATTTTAAACAGTGAAACATCATCTGTTTCAAGCTCAATTTTTAAATATCGTTCATCACTATCAGGAAACTTTTCAACGGTCAAATTTTTAAACTCAAAATTAGCAGCATTTTTATCTCTCGGTACATTTTTTTCAATTATGCTGACATATGTAGAAAAATTTGTTAGCTCGACCTCATCTTTTGGCTCCAGAACAATTTCCGGGCTAAGTTTAATATTTTTACATTCATCCGACTTACAAAAATTGACATTTACATCTGCAACTATTTTCACTCTTTTATCTACATCAATGGCTTTTCCTTCAAAATAAATTGGAAATTGTTTTGTATACCCTGCAACAATCATTTCGTCATTATCTTTTATAATCTGAGGAAACATAAAAGCCGTTTTAGATACTTCAAAGTTATTTGCTCTTGTAAAATCAACCTTTATTCCATCATAATTTTTATAATCACTAAGCAAAGCCAGCGCCAAATCATCAGCCGATATCTCTATTGTACCGGCAATTTTTCCCTGTTTATCCACACCGTCAACATTTACCAAAATAATAGCTGATACCCCAAAATCACTGATATCAGGCTTACTGTCAGGTTGCTTATAAAGATTTTGTAGATATTTTATCCAATCACCACCGAATAATGTTTCCCAATCTTTTTCCAACAATGCTTTTTTATATTTGGCAATAATTTCCGAAGGTCTTTCTGTATTATAATCTCTGGCCAATTTTTCTCTTGCAGCCAACTGATCCTTTGGAACATCGGAATAAGCGACCACTTTTTTAAAATCTTTTATGATAATTGGTTTATCACTTTCGATATAAACTTCATCCCCGCCCATTTCATATTGATCATCATCAACCACCAAAGGCGGTTCCTGATTCATAATCCAATCAACAAGTTTTTGTTTCATATCTTTATAAAAGCGATATCCTTTAATTCCTTTCTTCACATATTTTTGCCAATCCTGTGCTGAACTTTCGCTATAATCAGGATATTTAGCCATAATATCAGCACCAATATCTTTATTAATGGCATCACCTTCCAGCAATTCGTCATATTCTTTAACATCCTGCCAATAATTGGCAGCCATATTAACAAGAGCGGCGATTGTTTCCTTGTTACTGTTATAAACAACATCATTATCTTCCTTCAAATCCAGCATAACTCTGCCGCCGTCTTCGGCCATAGCCGAACCGACACAACAAATCCAAACCACAAAGCAAACAATAAACCGCAAACTTTTCATCATCCAAACCAAAAGCAAATTGATTTTTACCATTATTTATACTATATTATAGAATAGATATTGTATACATAAAGTTAAAGCATTCACACAAGCTATGGAAAAGGTAGACATAAACAATCTCACAGGCAAATGCCTAATATCTTCCCCCTATGCCGACGATGACTTTGCCGGTTCCGTAATTTATGTCTGCTCACATGGCCTTGACGGAGCAATGGGTTTTATCATCAACAAGCGCCTAAAAGAGATTTCTTTTCAAGACCTGGCTTTTGAACTTCCGTTCAAGTTTGTTGATACTCCGGCCTCTGTAGGGGTTTACCAGGGTGGTCCGCTAGAACGAGCCAAAGGTTTTATTCTTCACTCTGACGAATATCATCTTTCAGACAGTCTAAACATCGGCGGCGGAATAATGATTTCATCATCTTTGGACGTTTTGCGCGACATTGCCTCCGGGCAAGGCCCCAAACAAAAAATTATAACACTTGGCTATTCGGGCTGGGCTCCGCACCAACTCGAAGCCGAGATTGCCTCCGATCGCTGGCTTATAACCGATGCCACCCCCGAGCTTGTCTTCAGCTCCGATGATAACACCAAGCTGTCTTTAGCCCTGTCGTCGCTGGGGATTAACTTCAACAATTTCGCTCCGTTTACCGGACACTCCTAAATCTTTGGTTGTACAAAAAATCCGACACCCAAAACCGATTTTTAGTGTGTTGAAAAATCCTAATTAGTACTTTATACTATACTCATAAAAAAAACAACCAGGGAGCGAAAAATGAACAAGCGAGACCAAACTTTTCTCTATGATGTTGTAACCGATAACTTAGCGTTGATGAGCAAGATTTACCAAAGTTTCGAAGCCTTGGAAGAGACACTTGGCGCCCTAAAGATGGAAGAACCCCTGTTTATGACTTATGCGGCCAAAAAATCTTTTGCCAAATCGATTATGAAACCATTCCAAGACCACGAGATAAAACACTAAGTCAGCTTAGGTTTAAATCTCCCTCCCCCCTTTGAGCTTCCCCTCTCAAAGGGGGTTTGATATTGACTATATTAATTTTTCTTAAAAAAACGATGCAACCGTCATCGCCGTTTTAATAAAATAACGTAAGAATGCTTTTAGCTGAGATTGACGCCAGCGAGAGGGAGTTAATCGCCAATTGCTGGCGGGTTTGGAGTGAGAGGTATTGGGCCGAGGCCTCGTTCATGTCGGCAAGAGTTAAGTTATCAGCCCCGATTTCTAGAACATCAGTTAAAGCCTCGGTAAAATTAATCCTGGTGGTGATGATGGAATATTGGTTGCCCAATTCCGCGGCCAAAGAGCGCAGCGATGTAATGGCATTTTGCAGCTGCGCCACCGTGTCGCTCAGGTCGGCGACGACATCCCAATCCGCCGCCTGCAGCCCCAGTCCGGCGGAGGTCATATCCCGGCCGGCAACCGTAAACCGGTGCGACCGTGTTTCGTTAAACGTGACGTTCATCCGGCCGCCGGTCAACAGATTCACCCCCTGATAGCTGCTGTCGGCAATCAGCTTATCATATTCGCCGAGGGTGGCGTTGTAGCGGTCGGCAAAAGCAGCAATATTTTCGACACTCATTGAGGCACGGTTAACATCGTTGACGCTGATCAGGTTATCGGTCCCGAAAGCGGCCGCCAATTGCACTCTGGAATAGTTGTCGATACCGGTGATGTCTTCGGTATATTTGGCGGCCGTGGTATGACGCACGGTGGTATACTGACCGCCGTAGGGGTTATCGGGGTCGAAGCTGTTTTTGTCGGTTTGCGAGCTAAAGCTCAGATCCTTAAGATTCATGGCCTTGAGCGACGAGCCGTCTTCCGACACCCAGGTGACCACGCCGACGGCGGTTTTGCCGCTTGAGGGGTCATAATCGGCCGCCGAACCATAAGTTTTGTCATCGTACAAAACATCGCCGATTTTCGGCGCTGACGCGCCGGACCCTCCGGCGCCGGAAGCGCCGTCGGAAAGGGTTGAAGGGTTAAAGCAATTTTCTAAAAGCTGGAAAACTCTCACCGAGTTGCTATAGTTGTACTTATTGTCGTTGGTACGACGGCCACTAGCCATAGAGAGAATCCATGAGCGGTTTGCTGAGGTCTCTGACGAGGACCAGTAATAACCGTTGGTCAGGGTTTCGGCCTCAACACCGGCCGCTTTGAGAGCCGCCAGCGTGTCGTTGATGATTTTTTTGTTATCGCCGGTTGCGCCGCTGGTTCCGTAACCGTCCACAATCTTGCCCGTATCCGTGCCGTAGACATCCATCAGCTCGCCAATGGAGGGCACATACCATGTTCCCTGGCCAAAGGTTGCGTCGTCTTTCAAATCAACCGTTGGCGCAAACTGCAAAGCCGCCGAGGCAATAATTGCCTCGTCGCCGATCTGGTTGACCATTGCCGCGGTGTTGGCCTCGCCGTTCCACAAAGGCGTCGATGCCGGTTGTTGGCGTATGTCTTCGGTTTTTTCCACTCCGTAAAACTGCGCCCCCGTCGAACCCTTAAAAGCGCCATAAATCGTGCCGCTGCCGCCGGAGGTGATACCGATACGGTCTAACGTCACCTTGGAACTGCCGCCGGCATAAATACCAACGCCGCTGTTGCCCTCAATACTCAGATTCATTGCAATATTGCTCAGGCTGACCGTGCCGGTGTTGCAAAAAACGCCGATCGGGCAATTGCCGTTGCTCTCGATATTGATGTCTATATTGCTCAGCTCGCCGCCGCTGCTCACATAAACGCCTATACAGCTGTATGAACGGGCATTGCTGCGGTCGATTTTAACATTGTCCATTCTGAACCCTGCCGCCTCGGCACTGAACATCCGCTCGCCCCACGGTGTCGCGCCGTTGGTGGTGATGTGCAGGTTGCTCACGCTGCAGTTTTCGCTCATGGCCCGCAGGTAGTTGCTTGAGGTATAGGTTATGGTATGGCCGCCGCCGTTAATCGTTACGTTGGCGCCGGTTATTTGAATGCTCTCGCTGAATGAAATGTCGCTGCCCAAAACAAGCTTGGCGTTGTCGGTCGCGACCAGGGCCTTAAACTCATCAACCGTATTGACCACGGTATAGCCTTGCGCCTCAAGCTCCGCCACGTTGTCGGTCAAAACCGCCTGATTGCTCAACGGCGCCGGCGGTTGGGTCAGCGTTTCGCCGGCGATGGCGTTCATCTGCTCCAAAAACGATGTGGCGTGTTCGATTCCGGTGTTGGCCGCCTCAATGGTCTGGATGCCCTGATCCATGCTGTTCAAAAGTTCCATCAAATCTGCCGCGCGGTTGGTCAAAGAGCGGGCTTGGTAATAACTTGAAGCATTGTCGATAGCGGAATTTACCTTTTTGCCGGTGGCAAGGATAAGTTGGGTCTTGTCCATTTGCGTGGCAATGTTTTTT
>CASDRW010000045.1 GCA_949283275.1 uncultured Pseudomonadota bacterium | reverse complement strand
CATCTTCATAGATGGAAGACATGCCTTTTTGCAAATATTCTTTATGGCGACGCAAAGCTCTGACTTCCAAAGATGCGGTGATAAAAAGTTTGATGTCGGCATTAGGACAAACAACGGTTCCGGTATCTCTGCCGTCGTAGACGACGCCGCAAACGGCTTTTCCGTCGTAAGAAACCGGAGTGTGAGCAAAATCTTGCTGCATTTTTAGCAATGCCTCGCGCACCTTGGGCAAGGCCGAAACTTTTGAGGCGGCTTGTCCGCCCAAAGCAGAGCGAAAATCAGGATTTTTTGAAAGTTCTATCATCTTGGCAAAAGACATTTCTTTGGCAGATTGTTCCGCTGCCGAAGCATCATCAGGACTTAGCCCATGAGATATAAGGTCGATTCCTACGGCACGATAAACCATTCCCGTATCAAAATAAGCCAAATTATACTTGTCGGCCAGATTTTGTGCCAGAGTTCCTTTTCCGGCAGCCGCCGGTCCGTCAATCGTAATAATCATAAAAAACTCATTTTTTTTGATTGTAACTAAATTTTCACTTTATTAAAGTTAAAATAAACGTTATAATAAAAAAAGAGTAAAAATTGGTAGTGTGCATATTTTTTATTAGGGGATAGAAATGCTTAAATATTTATGGGTGATTGTTGTTGCCATTTTTTGTATAAACACACCAGCACAAGCTTTGGTTAAGCAAGATGTATCCAAGGCCCTGTCCTATCGTAATGTTGTAAGCGGCTCATCAGTTGTAACAACAAGTCTTAAGCCCTCGGGTTTGTCAAGTAATGTTTCCGAGCCGGATAGTAATACAGAAAAACAGCAAGAACAAATTGTTGACTTGCAAAATGGAACGGCCAAGAGTATCTCAATTAGGCCGGAAGGGGAATTTGTTGTTAAAGTGGAAGAAGATAAGGGCTATATTTGGCAGATTTCATATGATAAAAACGCTGTAATTATGACAGGAAATATAGCAAAAGAAAATTTTAGAGAAATTCGGTTTGTACAACAAGGAAATGTTAATAACGAAATATATTTTGATAAAGTAAACTCTGAGGGAAAAGTTGTTAAGAATAAAGCTGTTTATGTTAAGGTTTATCAATGAAAGAAATCCGTAAAATAAGATTATATACTAATAAAAAGTTATTTTTGTTGGCAACCTTTGAGATAGAAGATAAGCAAGCACATTATTTAATAGATGTTATGAGATGCAAGCCTGGCGAAACAGTTAAATGCTTTAATGGTAAGGATGGTGAATTTTTATGCCGTATAAAGGTTTGCAATAAGAAGAATGTACAGCTGGTTGCGGAAGAGTGTCTGCGTCTTCCTCAAAAAACAGAGCCTGATGTTTGGCTTGTGTTTGCTCCGCTCAAAAAAGACAAGACAGATTTTGTCATCGAAAAAGCAGTTGAATTGGGAGCAAGCAAGATTATACCGGTAAATAGCAAATATACCAACGCCGAAAGGATTAGACTTGAACGTTTAAATTCAATTGCAACAGAAGCCACCGAGCAGTGCGGCAGGATTAATGTTCCGCAAATAGACCCTTTAATTGATCTTTCAACTTTTTTGTCATCTCTTGAAGAAGGTAGAGTGCTTTTTTTTATGGACGAGAGGCGAGAAGGAGCAGATGCCGCCGAAACATTTGGTAAATTTAAAGGCCAAAAAATTGCAATTTTAATTGGTCCCGAGGGAGGTTTTAGCAATGAAGAAAGGTCGTTTATAAATAGTTTGCCTTTTGTAAAAAACATCAATCTTGGTCCAAGGATACTTCGTGCCGAAACCGCTGTTGTAGCAGCATTATCCGTATGGCAAGCGGTTGCCGGCGATTGGTGTAATAATGGAGCAAAATAATGAAAATACTTATAGCCGACGATCATGAACTTTTTCTAAAAGGGCTGGAGCTGATATTAAAAGACTTTGATGTATCGGCCAATATTATCAAAGCCAAAAATTATACCGATATTTTTAAGATAATTGCAGTAGAGCAGGATTTTGATTTGATATTAACCGATTTGGCAATGCCAGGGGCTCAGTGGCTTGAGGCGTTGCAAAAAATACATCAAAAACTGTCCGATACACCCATAATTATTCTATCAGCGGTGTTTGACAAAGAAATTGTGCAAAAGAGTATAGAATTAGGTGCGGTAGGATATATACCCAAAACCTCAAGTAATGCAGTAATTATTTCGGCGATAAATTTAGTTTTATCTGGAGGAGTTTATATTCCTGCAGAACTGCTACAAGATACTTTACAAAATGACTTTAATATGCTTAAAGAAATTGAGAAGATACCGGAGAATAAAGATCTTTCGGAAAAAATTAAAATTTTAACTCCGCGGCAGATTGATGTTCTTCGTCTTATCGCCGAAGGAAAGTCAAACAAGCAGATAGCATTTGATTTGGGACTAAGTGAAGGAACTGTCAAACTGCATATAACGGCAATATTAAAATTGCTTAATGTTTATAACCGTACCGGGGCAGTAGCCGCGGCTACACATTTGGGATTATTGAAAAAAAGATGACTAAAATAAACCGAAAACAACTTGATGAATATTTAGATATATTTGGCAAAAGTACAATGCAGGGTTTACTTAAAGACTATCTGGCTCAGTCAACAAAATCATGGGAAGCCCTTGATAAAATATCAGATGTTGAAAAATGTCGAGTGTTTCATTGTTGGCGCTCAAGCAGTCTTGTTTTTGGAATGGAAGATTTTTCCAAACTCTGTACCAAAATAGAAGATGATATGCTCAATAATCGCTTAAGTCAATTGTCTCAGCTTATTTCCGAAAGTCAGGACTGTTATAAAAAAAGCATACTTAAGGTCATAGAAATTATGCAAGCGAGGGAAAATGAATATAATTAAAACTTCGAAATCAAGTTTACCAGCTTATTTAGATGTTATTTATGGGGATATTTATAATAACTCTGATAAATGTGCAGAGCTTGATAATAATTGGTCATGCAACTTAAGAACGCTTTTTCAATACAAAAAATTGGTTAATGCGGCAGTTCGCGAGCTTAAGATGAATCAAAGTGTTTTACAATTTGGCGTTGTTTTTGGTAATGAAATTGACGAAGTAGCAATGGCTGTTGGCGCTTATGGACAATATGACATTATGGATATAAATCCGATACAGGTAAACCTAGTTACCGAAAAGTATTGGAAGGTATACCAAGGGATGAAAATATTTAAGCAGGATGCAACGACCATTAAACAAAAAGATACATATGATGCGGTTATATGTTTTATGTTACTTTCGGAAGTACCATCCGCTACCAAATCCAAGATTATTAACAATGCTCTAAAGATGGTAAAGCCCGGAGGAAAGGCAATTTTTGTAGACTGGCATAATCCGCTTTACTATCATCCTTTGCGCTATGTAGTTAGGATGTATAATCGCTTATACCATCCGTTTGTGGAGCGTTTGTGGGACAGGGATATTGAAACATTTGCAGCTCCGGAAATTAAGCCTCAATTTGTTTGGCGCAAAAGCACCTATTTTGGGCGTATGTTTCAAAAAGTAGTTGCCATACGCAAAGAGAAAGGGCTGGAAAGCAAGTCAGCAGCAGAAGAAAACTTTTTTGAAAGTAGTGCTTTTGGTTTAGCGGATTTCTAGTATTTTTGTTGCAACAAAAGTGGCATCATTAAGTATCGCTTTAGGTTTAAAATTAAGAGCCGTTGGTTGCTTAATATCTATGGCATATTCTTTCTCGATTAAAGATTTTGCAAATCGTCGATGTTTTGGTGTCAACCAATCATGTCCGGTAAATAACAATACAGGTTTACCTGTTCCGCAAGCCTCCGAACACATTGAAACGGAATCTGCCGTTGCCACAATTAAATCGGCGCAAGCATAAAATCCCATAATCGGATTTTCTTTTTTCTCACCCCACATATATGTATAGCAAGGAATTTCTTTAATTTTATTCATAATAATTTGTTCTGCTTGTTTTCCGGTTCTTCGCGAAGAAGTTATAAGGAACGATCCGCCGATTTTTTCGTGCAGTTTTTTAAGTTCATTAGCCAAATCTTCGGCATTATCTAAAGGCCAAGGTTTATCTTTGATAGCACCGCCGATAATAACAGCTGTCAAAGGCTTGGGCAGATTCTCAAACACAGGCATCCACAACTTTCGTTCTTGAACCAAAGCATCGGTAAAGATTTTTGTTGGCGCTCCGGTAATGACTAAAGTTTTTGGGGTTTGTTTATTTTTATCCTTATCATGCTCCGGAACCACAATCATATCCATATCGCAAATACCAATACCACCGCTGGGATACATCAATTGAATAATTTTAGTTTTATTATTTGATTTCTTACGAATATATCTGGCGATAGGAACGGTTCTCCTGGTTGTAGACAAGACCAAATCGGGCCAAGGAGAAATAATTTCATCAGATTTATTACAATTAACGCCGATAAGAGTACGCCTTCTTATATAATTTGGAAGCCTGCCTAAAAAACTATAAACAATTTTTTTTCTGACAATATTCATTTTACCGTTTAAAACCGAGGCAATACCTTCGGCCTGATTAGCACTTCCTTTGCGATCATCAAGTAAAATCCATAAAGTCCTTTTCATATTTGATAACTTTCAAAAAGTCATAGTCAATCGATTCGAATGTCTGTAGTATAAAACTTATATTAATTAAAACAAGCTATTAAATAAGGGAGATGAAAGTTGATAAAAACAATAAAGTTGACTGTTTGGATTTTATTATTGTCAGCAAGTGCTGCTCATGCTCAATTTTCGGCACAGGCGGAAGCAAAATATATGGCAACTCTAAAAGCTGTGGTTGACTATAAAATTAACGATGAAGAAAATTATAACGACATTGAATCTTTAAGACAAAACAAAAGATTTAACCAAGAACTTTCCAAGATGATTAGCAAATTATCCAATCGCCGCACCAAAAACTCCACTAATTCAAGAGTGTATAAAATTTTGCTCAAAGCTGGCAAAGATATATATAATGAGCTTAATTAATCTTAAATTAACGCCTTAGAGCTTAAACTTAGGTAAAAATAAGTTACAAAAGGTGCTAAATGGACAACACTCAAATAACCCAATTCAAAAAAAGTTTGGATAATATGCGAGCCAAGGTTATAGCAGCTAAAGGCAAAAGTGTTGACGGTCTTACTCCGTTAACCAATTTAAAAACCAAGAAGAATGTAGCATCATCCAAAACTAGAGAGGAAAAATAATGAAAAAAATTTTTTATTGTATAATAATTGTAACATTTTTATCTTCTTGTGCGACAAAGGAGATTTCATATTTTGAACCAGATTATGATAATATAGCAAAGCACATTATAGTGGTAAATAAAAGTTCTAATTTTGTAATTTATGAATATTCAAATGTAAGGGTAGATGAGATAGCTCCAGTTGCGGCAATCTATTGTCATGATCATGGAGGCAAACAGGCATCGCTTTATGAAATAAACTTAACTCCTGATTCCAAACGCCGAGCTACCTTTGTTTGCCGATAAAATGCTTGCAAAGCATCTTTTTCCTACCTATATAACAATATAGACAAAGGTTTTTATGGGTTTATAAGAAGATGAACAAAAATTTATACCAAATTTTGGGTGTATCCAAAAATGCCACGGAAAGCGAGATAAAATCAGCCTACCGCAAATTGGCGCGCAAATATCATCCGGATTTGAATAAAGATGATAAAACAGCAGCCGAGAAATTTAAGGAAGTTTCTTGCGCGTATGATATTTTGGGCGATAAAGAAAAGCGGCAAAAATATGACAATAATGAAATAGACGCCGACGGTAAACCGACGGGATTTGGTGCCGGAGGCTTTGGCGGAGGGTATCAATCATATTCTGCCGGAGGCAATCCTTTTCAAGGTGGCCAAGGGGCATCATTTGATTTTTCATCAATTTTTGGTGACGATATTTTCTCATCCTTTTCTGCCCAAGGAGCCGGACCGTTTGGCGGTGGTTTCAGAGCTTCATCAAGGCGTCCGCGCAAGGGCGAGGATATTAACTACACCATGCGTATAGATTTTCTTTCGGCTGTAAGAGGTTCCGAAAAGACAGTAAACATCAACGGCAAGAACATCAATGTCAAAATACCATCCGGCACAACCAATGGTCAAACTTTGCGTCTCAAAGGGCTGGGAGAGCCGAGTTTTAACGGCGGGACGCCTGGTGATGTTTTAATAACCTTGAATGTCGACCGCCATCCCTATTTTGAGCAGGAAGATAAAAATATTTTATTGGAATTGCCCATAACCCTCAAAGAAGCAATTTTAGGGGCCAAAGTAACGGTTCCAACCATCAGCGGCAAAGTTGCGGTCAATATTCCGCCTTATGCCACCACCGGCGAAAAATTGCGGCTTAAAGGCAAAGGTATAAAAGGCGGCGACCAAATTATGACCTTAAAAGTAGTTATGCCCAAAACCAAAAGTGTTGAGCTTGAAAAGGCTTTGCAGTCAATGCCCAACGAAAACATCAGGACTTTTTAATGCTTCTTGAAAACATCAAAGACTTTAACTGGTATAACGATCCGCAAAATGTTCGTTTTGTAGAAGAAGGGATGTTGATAGAAGCCAAAGCACATACTGATTTTTGGCAGAATAGCGATTGTAATTTTGCCAAAGACGATGGTCATTTGTTTGCCAAAAGTATTGAAGGCGATTTTATTCTTACGGTAGTATGCTCTTTTCCGGGTATAAAAGCCAATGCCCAGTGTGGTTTGATGGCCAGGTCCGATAAACAAAATTGGATAAAAGCCGGCCTTTATTCGCCGCAAGCCGATATACCGCAGCTTGGAGTTGTAAGTGCTAATCAAGGCTCATCTGATTGGTCGATTGTCGACTTACCGCCTGAGTGTAAGCAAATATGGTTGCGCTTACGTCGTCGCGGTAAAGATTTTATTATTTGGTATTCGCTCGATGGAGAAAATTTTCGTCAGGTAAGAATGCTTCATTTGCCCAAAATCGACAACATCATATCCGCCGGAGCTTTTACATGTTCACCCGGCAACGAAAATTTTGAATTTATCTTGCAAAATATAGATATCCAAACCTAAATCAACGAGGCAATTTCTGCCTGCAAATCGGCAATACCGATTCCCTTTTCCGAGCTTGTCGCCAACACTTTGGTATAAGCGGCGGCGTGTTTTTCGGTTTCGGCGATGGTTTCACATAGAACTTTGTCCAAGCTTGTTTTTGAGATTTTATCAATTTTGGTTAAAACAATTTGATAAGTTACCGCCGCTTTATCAAGCAGTTCCATAACATCTTTGTCTACTTTTTTTATACCGAGCCTAGCATCAATTAATAAAAACACTCGTTTTAGAGTAACCCGTCCCTGCAAATATAAAAAAATAACCTTTTGCCATTGCTTGACTTGCACTTCCGGAGCCTTGGCATATCCATATCCCGGCAAATCGACCAAATAAATTTTATTATCCAGGTTAAAGAAATTAAGTTGTTGCGTTCTTCCCGGAGTATTAGAAGTCTTGGCCAAGCCTTTTTGCGAGCAAACCGCGTTTATGATACTGGATTTGCCGACATTAGAACGTCCGGCAAAAGCAACTTCGGGCATATCCGTGCAAGGCAATTGCTCCAGATTTGCCACCCCCAAAACAAACTCAGCCTTTTTATCAAACAAACTTTTGGCTTTGGCAATTTGCTCTTTGGTATAGTCTTGGTGTGTCGTAGTCATTAATCAACTCCGACTTTTTTCATAATAACTCGTTGCTGAATAATTGATAATACATTGCTCAAAGTCCAGTAAATAACCAAACCTGAGGCAAAATGTCCAAGCATAAAGGTAAATATGATAGGCATCAAAGCAAACATCCTGGCCTGGTCTTTGTTGGCTGGTTTAGGCGATAGTTTTTGTTGAATATACATGGTAATACCCATCAAAATCGGCCAAACTCCAAGATCAAGCAAACTTGGTATGGGCAAACCTGTCATTGCCGAGATTGTCATCGGATCCGGAGCCGACAAATCCCTAATCCAGCCCACAAACGGCGCGTGCCTAATTTCAATTGCAATGTTAAGCACCTTATATAAAGAGAAAAATACCGGAATTTGGATAAGCAAAGGCAAGCATCCCGAGGCCGGATTAATTTTTTCTTTTTTATACAAGGCCATCATTTCCTGCTGCAAACGCATCTTATCGTCTTTATAAGTCTCTTGGATAGCCATAATTTTAGGCTGCACTTTTTTCATCTTAGACATACTTTCATAAGACTTGTTGGCAATCGGAAACATCACCAGTCTCAACAAAGCGGCAAACAGCAAAATAGCCCACCCCATATTGCCGATAATATGGTACAAAAAGTCCAAAATATAGAAAAACGGCTTAGTTAAGAAGTAGTACCAACCAAAATCAACCGCCAAATCAAATTTGTCAATATTTAGGTCTTTGGCATAGTCATCCAATAAAGCAATTTCTTTAGCCCCGGCAAAGAAATTAACCGCGCTTGTTGCCACCGTTCCGTTGGCCACCACCACCGGAGCCCCGACATAATCCGCCTGATAGGTGTCATCGCTTGTTTTGCTGAACCGAGCCTTGCTTTGCACATTATTGTCAAGGGCAATAGCGGTAAACCAATATCTTTCGCCAAAGCCCAGCCATCCGCCGACTGTCTCGAATTCTTTTTTCTCACCCACATCCAAATCTTTAGGCTTAATTTCTTTCAAGCTGGAGTTAATCACCCCGAGCAATCCCTCATGAACCACCGAAGAGGACGATTTCTCAGGAGCATAAATTCTTGTAATTAGGCCATATGGATACAAAGTAACAGATTTGCCCGAATTATTTTCAACAATCTGCTCTATGCGGAACATATAATTTTTATCCAAAGATATTCTGCGTACAAACTTAATTCCCTGACCGTTGTTCCATTCCAAAGTAACAGGGGATTCAGGAGTCAATTTTCCGCCGATGACTTTCCACAAAGTATCGGCGTTAGGCAGTTTAATATTTGCACCATTGCCGAGCCAACCGAATTCGGCATAGTAAGGAGCTTTGGTCTTAACCGGGGTCAATAATTCGACATCAGGACTGTTTTCCTCAAGAGTTTGTTTGTATTTGGTCAAATACAAATCATCAAATCTCGCACCTTTAACTCTAATAGATCCGACAATCTTGTCATTAGCAATATCAACTCTTTTGTCAGCCTTCAAAGCATCATGCACACTCAAAACCTTTTCTGGCGTTTTTTCGCTTATTTTTTTGCTTTCCAATTCTGTAGTAATATTTTCTGCCGCATTTTGCTCAGGAGAGTTTATTTTTTTTGTCTCATTGGGCCAAATTATGTTAACCAACAAAATAGCCACGATTGATAAAACGATAGCTCCATACAAACCCTTGGTTTCTTCTTTCATTTTTGCAAAAACTCCTCCAACTTAAACAGTATTTTATATGTAATATAAATAAAACGCTAAAGCAAGTTAATATACTGTTTTATTATTTTTTTGTTTTTTTGGCGGTACCGGGTCAAATCCGCTTCCGCCCCACGGATGACAGCGCAAAATTCTTTTTATGCCGAGCAAGCTTCCTTTTAAGATGCCGTGAATTTGCAAAGCCTCAATAAAATATTCCGAGCAAGTAGGCCTAAAGCGACAAACGTTAGGCAACATCGGCGAGATAAAGCGTTGATATACTCTAATCATTTTTATCATTATCAGCTTGATCATTTTTTTGCTCTCGCTCAATTATTTGCAGATTTATGGTTTCAACGGCTTCTTTTAATTTTTTTGTCAGATAACTAAAATCAAGCGTTGTGGTATTGTGGCGTCCGATTAACACATAATTAACCCCGGCCAAGCCTTTTTCCGGCAGCACCAAAGCCGCGGCTGCTCGCAAACGCCGCTTAGTCCGATTTCTGATATGAGCTT
>CASDRW010000044.1 GCA_949283275.1 uncultured Pseudomonadota bacterium | reverse complement strand
TTTGTTAAATCTTGACCCTCCGGCGCAAGAGGTAGTACTAAATGATAAAAAGCGCTTGGATGTTGACAACTTTACTCGTTATCGCATTGTTGACCCGCTCAGATTTTATCAGACCGTCCGCACTGAGGCTCAGGCTCGTTCCAAATTGGAAGAAATCGTCAATTCGTCGGTACGCAAGGTTTTGGGGCGCATAACTTTGCAAGAGCTGCTCTCCAGCCAGCGCACCCAAATTATGGCCGATATTTCCAAAGCAGTCAAAGTTGATGCCGAGCAGATTGGTGTTAGTGTTGCCGATGTAAGGATTCGCCGTGCCGATTTGCCGGTAGAGGTTTTGCAGGCGATTAATGCCCGCATGAAAACCGAGCGTGAACGTGAGGCCAAAGAGTTCAGAGCCACCGGTCAGCAAGAGGCGCAAAAAATCAGAGCCGAGGCCGAGAAAGAGCAAGCCGTGATTATTGCCGAGGCCGAAAAACAAGCCCAGATTATCCGCGGCGAGGGCGACAAACAGGCAATCGAAATCTGGAACAAGGCCGCAGGCGTCGATCCCAAGTTCTTTGCTTTTTATCGCTCGTTGGAGGCTTATAAAAATTCGCTTACCGGTCAAGGCGACACCTCTTTGGTACTCTCGCCGGATTCGGAGTTTTTTGAGTATTTCAAACAAACCTCAAAAATAGGACGTTAGAACTTGTTGCGCAAAATAATTTTCATCTTGGTTGCTTTTCTATATTCCGGCAATCTAGGTGCCCAAGAAAATAACATGATGGGCATATCTTTTGCTCCGTTGGTAGAAGAGTTATTGCCTGGGGTGGTCAATATCTCCACTTTGCGCACGGAGCCTGTAAATTCGGAAAAAGCAGATGTCTTGAGCGCCAACGAATATATCAGGGATTATTTTTTGCAGGACGAAGGAGGCAAAACCTCGCTTGGCTCGGGATTTTTGATTGATTCCAAAGGCTATATTGTTACCAACAATCATGTTATTGACAAAGCCAATGAAATAATCGTTACCCTTTATGATGACAGCCAGTATAATGCCGTTGTCATAGGTTCTGATAAAATGACGGATTTGGCCCTGATAAAGATAGAAGCAGACAAACCTTTGCCGTTTGTAGAGTTTGGCAACTCAGATGAGCTCAAAGTCGGCGATTGGATTTTGGCAATCGGCAATCCGTTTGGGCTTGGCGGTAGCGTAACCGCAGGTATCGTCAGCGCCAAATCAAGGGATATTGACGCCGGCTCGTATGATAATTTTATTCAGACCGATGCCTCCATTAATCAAGGTTCGTCCGGTGGTCCGATGTTTAATATGCAAGGCAAGGTAGTAGGAATAAACACGGCCATATTCTCATCCACTGGTGCCAGCATGGGTGTTGGTTTTGCCACTCCGATAAATTTGAGCAAATTTGTCATTGAGCAGCTGGTGCAAAAAGGCAAAGTGGAACGCGGTTGGATAGGTATTAAAGGCAGCACTTCAAGCAAAAATATTTCGCTTAGTGCCAACCAAAACTTCAGCGGCGGGGTTATGGTAAATTCATTAAGTGATAATTCTCCCGCTGCCAAATCCGGTATTGAAGCCGGCGATATAATCATATCAATTAACGGCAATGATATCAAAGATATCAAAAGTTTTTCCAGGCTTATTGCTGAAACCAATGTCGGAACACCTATTATCCTGCGCCTATGGCGCAACAATCTTATAAAAGATATCGAAGTAACGGTTGCTTTAATGCCGGAGATTATATCCCCTTCATCAGGCAAGACAGCGGCTCCGGAAAAACCGTTGGGTTATGTTGAAGAGTTGGGCTTGATTACCGCAATAAATGACAATGGTGATGTTAAGATAACCGAAGTCTTAGCCGATTCAGATGCCGTTATTAAAGGGATTAAATCCGGCGATATTATTCGCAAAATTGACGGCCAAAAAGTTTCATCCCTGGAAGATATACGCTCGTATGTTGCCTATGCTTTGGCTGAGGGCAGAGCAATGATAGAAGTTGAAGTCATAAGCGATGGCATAATCCAAAACTTGAGATTAAAGGTATCAGGTAATGACCAGGGTTGATTTTTATCATCTGCAACAAAGTTCCATAGAGCAGGTTTTGCCCAAATTGTTGGAAAAAGCTTATGCCACCGGCAAACATATTGTGGTAAAGATAGGCACCGAAGCCAGAATAGAATTTTTAAATACCGCACTTTGGACCTATGATGATCAGTCTTTTCTTCCTCATGGCAGCAAAAAAGATGGCAATGCAGCTTTGCAGCCGATTTGGCTGACATCAGGCGATGACAATCCCAACAATGCCGTTATGTTGTTTTTGGTAGATGGTGCCAAAATCGATGTCAACAGTCTTGGCCAATATGAAAGAGTCTTAAATTTGTTTGACGGCACCGACGAAGAAAGCCTTTCCCAGGCAAGAGAATTCTGGAAACAGGTAAAATCATCAGGCATTGATTGCTTTTATTGGCAACAAGACGAAAAAGCCAATTGGCAACAAAAGGCATAAAATTACATATTTTGTTTTATATCTTTAATGCGCCGCTCTAAATCTTCACATTTTAATTTAAGTTGTTTGGATAGATTGTTGTTTTGAGCTGATTTGATTTGGTTCAAGGCAATATCCAAAGCCCCAATCCTAAAAGAATATTCGGCCGAGGCATAATTTGCCCAAGCCATATCCCCAATAATTCCGTAGGCTTTGGCCAAAAGCATCCAGCTAAAAGCCTTTGGCGAAATAAGCAAAGATCTGTTAATCAAGTCTACCGCTTTTTTGGCTTCTTCTTTTGAAGGATTGTCTTCCAAAATGGCCTGAGCATAATTAAGCTGCATCAGATACGAATTTGGCAGCAGGTTATAAGCTTTGGCAAAATTTTGTTTGGCCTCATTAAGTTTTCCGGTTTCAAGCAAAATCTGCCCTTTAAGTTCATAAAAAAACGGATTCTGCGGTTCTTTGACAATTAGATTATCAATTATTTGCAACGAAGTATCAAACTTGAGTAATTTTAAATAAGCCGTCGCTTGCGCATATTGCGCCGGAATATCTTTTCTGGTAAGCGGATATTCCTGCAACACCTGATTCGGCGGCAACAAATAGGCCTTAAGTTTGGCCTTAATTCTCAAAAATTCGTCATCATAAGGCGATTGAGCCGAGTAGGGCGAAGATTTTACTTTCTGCTCAAAAAATGCAATACGCTCGGTTGTAATCGGATGGGTCCTGAAATAAGGAGTTTCCACTCTGCCGTTAAGCATATTGTCTTGCGATATTTTTTTCATAAATTGCAATATCCCCTGAGGCGACTGATGTGTTGCATTCAAAAGTTTATTGGCCGCTTCGTCGGCAGAACGCTCTTCACTGGTACGATAACTGGTATAATGATTTAATGCCGATGATTGTCCGCCGAGCATAACCGCCATTGCCACATCGCCTCTGCCGCTTAATGCCGCGCCCGCACCGGCCAAAATAGCCGACACCAAAGCCACCTCGTTCATGTCTTGAGCTTTAAGTTTCTGCCTCAAAATATGTCCGCCCATAATATGTCCGGTTTCATGCGCAATAACCCCGACAAGCTCATTAACATTATCAGCTCTTATTATGGTTCCGGTATGAATAAACAAGTGGTTGCCGTCCGCCACAAAAGCATTGAGCGAATTATCTTCAACAATAAAAATATTGTTGCGGTTAAAAGGAATATTGGCAGCCTTAAATAACGGTCTGATAATATCAGCCAAAAACTGCTCGGTCTCTTCATCGGAGATAATTCTGATTTCATCGGCCCGGGCGCCAAAAGACAAAAAGACTAATGCCAGAAAAAACACTCCGGCAAGCCTTTTTGTTATTTTATTCATCAAATATGCTATCCTTTGATGAGCTTTTTCCACCAAGCGGATTTTCCTTTCTTTTCTTCTTTGGGCTCTTGAACCTCAGGTTTGGGAGCGGCACTATCATACAGAATAACCGGCTCTTGCGGTTTAGGCAAAGGTTGAGCATTCTCGGCCGATTTTTCATTATTAAAGCGTCCTCTTCTACGGTCAAATCGTCCGCGTCTACCGCGTCTTATGCGGTTATTTACCTCTTTTGCCGGCTCCTCAGTTTTGGCAGCAGTATTATTATCCTCAGGCGTAGAATTATCTTCCTCTTCAGGGATATCAATCGGTTCAATTGCTGGCTTCTCTTCTTTTGTGGCAGCCATTTTGGTCCTTTCCAGTTTGTAGTCGGAAACACATTTTATGGCCCCGTCGGCGCTGATAACAATCTCAAGCTTATATTTGTTTTCAAGTTCGGTCAAAGCACGGCGTTTGTGGTTAAGCAAATAAATTGCCACCTCCGGCGGAACCGATACGTTAATTTTGGCCGAGCGGTTTTTAACCCCTTCTTCTTCAATCATCCGCAAAATATACACTCCTGCCGACTCAAGCGTGCGGGTAATACCTTTGCCGTGGCAGTAAGGACATACCTGATAATTACTTTCCCAAAAAGCCGAGTGCATACGTTGACGAGATAATTCCAAAAGCCCAAACATACTCATCTTGCCCACTTGAATCCGCGAGCGGTCTTTTTTCAAAGCTTCTTTCATTCGTTTTTCAACAGCGTGGTTGTTGGCCGGCTCGTCCATATCAATAAAGTCAATAACCACCAACCCGGCCAAGTTTCTGAGACGCAGCTGTCTGGCAATTTCATCACAAGCCTCCAGATTGGTCTTAAGCGCAGTTTCTTCCAAGTCGGTTTCTTTGGTGGCGCGTCCGGAGTTAACATCAATAGAAACTAAAGCTTCTGTAGGATTAATAACCAAATAGCCGCCGGATTCAAGCTGAGCATTGGTGTCATGTAATTTGTCCAATTGTCCCTCAACCTGAAAACGTTGAAATAACGGCATATCGTTATTACGATAGCTTTTAATTTTTTTCAAATTATGCGGCGAAAGGATACGGAAGAAATCTTTTGCCAATCTATAAGCTTCATCACCGGCCACCAAAATCTCGGAAATATCTTTGGTATAAATATCCCGCAAAGCTCTTTTAATCAGGTTACCTTCTTCATGGATTAGTTTCGGAGCTTTGTTTTTAAGCGCATCAAGCCTTATTTGGTTCCAAGCTCTTATAAGATAGTTATAGTCTCTCACAATTTCGGCTTTTGCTTTTTCTTCACCGGCGGTTCTGACAATAATTGACATATCAGGGTTAAGCGGCAATTCCTTGACAATTCCCTTAAGTCTGTTTCTGTCGGCAGCATTGGTGATTTTTCTTGAAACACCGCCGCTTTTAATCCGATTAGGCATCAAAACGCAATATCTTCCGGCCAAAGACAGATAAGTTGTTAAAGCAGCTCCTTTATTGCCGCGTTCTTCTTTAACAACTTGCACCAAAACGGTTTGACCTTCTTTAATCACATCTTGAATTTTGTGACGATGATATAATTTGCGCGCTCTTATAAGCTTGCGTTGAATTTCGAAATCAAGATTTTCCTCATCTTCATCGTCATCAACATCCTCGGTTTCATTTTCTTCAAATTTGTCATTGGCGTCATCTTGATCAACTTCTTGGATGACGGAATTATCCTCCAGTCCGATGTCCTCAGCCAAAACTTTTGTCTTAGACGCAGAGTTTTTGTTTTCTTCTTTTGCTCCTTCTGCTGCGATTTGTTTGCGATATTTCTTTTTTAAGACGCGGCGCTTGGTTTTTTTCTTGCCACCTTCTTCTTCGGCTTTGGCTTCTTCTTCGGCAATAAATTCTTCTTCGCTTATAATCGGTGCTTCGGCCGTTTCATTGTTAACAACCGCTTCAGGCAAAGCATTATCATTGGTGTTGGTAGAAACTTCAACGGTATTATCTTCTTTAGAAACTTCGGCTTGTTCAAGTTGGGCTTTTGCTTCTTCTTCGGCTTTGGCCTTCAAAGCCTCCTCACGAGCCAAAGCTCTTTCCTTGGCGCGGCGCTCCCGCTCCAATTCGCGTTCTTTAATAAACTTCTTTTTATTTTCAATAATTTCATCAACTTCTTTATCAATTTCGGCAACCACTTCGTCGGTAACATTGTAATAATCGGGATGAATTTCGCCAAAAGCCATAAATCCGTGCCTGTTTCCACCATAATCGACGAAGCAGGCTTGTAGTGAAGGTTCAACCCGCATAATTTTGCCAAGATAAATATTGCCTTTTATCTGCTTGCGGTTTGATGTCTCAAATTCGACATCTTCCAATTTATTTCCGTTAACCACAACAACCCTGGTTTCCTCGGGCTGGGTATCATCAATTAACATTCTTTTTGTCATAAAAATCTCCATCTTGCCTATTTTTTAAATAGGGAATTATAGGTTGTAAAATACCGGAGATGTTTTCTAGATTAACAAACACAAACCATCCCCAAAAGGTGGTTGCTTTGTCTAATTTTAACGGCAACGACGGCTTACCCTTCCACATCAAGGAGCGCCTTGCCCAATAAAACGGCTGGTAAAAATATTGTTGTTGTTAATTGGCTTACCGGCCGCAAAATCTCGTAAAACCTCTTCGGCAAAATCTTGCTCTCATTGTTTTGCGGTGTTGCTTAATCATATTGAAGAAGCAACGGTGCCGAAAACAGATCTGTTATGTCATGTGTCAATAAATGGTTGAGATCTGCCGCGACACAAAAAAACTCCGTCAAAACTCAAAATTCAGCATATACATTTTAATTTAAAACACAACAATATTTTTTATCTTTGCCAAAAATTTTTAAGAGATTATAAATAAGTCTGTCCTATACTAAAAACAGAAAGTAAAGGAATATCGAAATATGCAGCAAATAAAACGGCTTTTATCCCAAATGACGGCAATAATATTTATTGCCGCATTATGTATATTGCCGATATCAGATGCCTTTGCCGGCAAAATCACTGGTCTTAGGATTGGTCAGGGAATAGGTAGTGTCAGGATAGTTTTTGATGCCGATTCCAAGTTTGACTACAAGGTTTTTACTTTAAGTGAGCCCAATCGGTTGGTGATAGACGCGCAAGGGGTTGATGTCTCCCCCACAGTACTGGACAATAAAGATAATAATGTGTTTGTAGAAAACGTTCGTGTCGGGACGGTTGGTGTCAATGGTGTTCGCATAGCATTTGACTTAAAAAAACCGATTCTCATCAAAAAAGCATTTATGCTGGCTCCGCAAAGCAATTTTAATTGGCGTTTTGCCATAGATCTTGAGGCCTCGTCGGAGCGTGAATTTATCTCTAAAGTCGGCAATTCTCATGCCATAAGCAGCAGTGATTATAATTCGGCCGATGCCAATCCTTCGGACAAAGCCGTAACAGCACCTGTTGTTCAAAGTAATAAGCGTAAAATAATTGTTATTGATGCTGGCCACGGTGGGGTTGATCCTGGAGCCATTGGTTATAACGGCACTTATGAAAAAAACATTACTCTTTCCATGGCCAAAGAGCTCAAGGAGCTTTTGGACAAGAAAGGAAAATATACGGTTTATTTAACGCGTAGCCGCGACGTTTTCATCCCGTTGCGCGAAAGGGTAAAAATCTCACGCGGGCATGATGCCGACTTGTTTATTTCGGTTCATGCCGACAGCGCGCGTAATCGCAAGGCTGTTGGGTTATCGGTATATACTTTATCCGAAACCGCATCGGATAAAGAGGCCGCTGCTTTGGCCGAAAAAGAAAATAAGGCCGATATTGTTGCTGGTCTTAATTTTGCCGAACATTCCAAAGAAGTGAGTGATATTTTGCTCAATTTGGCCCAAAGAGAAACCAACAATTCTTCTGCCGAATTTGCTTCACTCTTAAGTTCGCAAATGTCAAAAGTAGCCAAAACCGTAAGCAACACGCATCGTTTTGCGGGATTTGCGGTCTTAAAAGCACCGGATGTTCCGTCGGTCTTATTGGAACTCGGCTATTTATCCAATCCAACCGAGGAAAGGCAATTAAGACGAAAATCCTATCGCCGCAAATTAGCCGATGCCGCAGTCAAAGCGATAGATAAATATTTTCAAAATCCTAAGCATTAATAAGTATTAATGTTTGACAGCACCATAAAATTTTACTACAAGTAGAAGGTAAATAAAAATTAAGCGGTTGGAATATGGTATAAATGCTCAAAACACTGTCGTCTTTTTTAAGCACATGCTTTTTCTTTGCGGTAATAGCTTTTGTAGTTATAATTACCTCGGTATGGCAAATATCGCAGGAATTGCCTGAGTATAGGCAATTAGAAAAATATGAGCCGGCGGTAACCACCAGACTCTATGCCGGTGATGGCCAGGTTATGATGGAATATGCCGCCGAAAAAAGACTTTTTGTACCCGAAAACAAGATTCCTGATCTTGTAAAACACGCATTCATTTCGGCCGAGGACAAAACATTTTATCATCATTTTGGTGTTGATTTTGTAGGTATTGCAAGAGCTGTTCTGACCAACATAAAACACTTTGGCAGTGGTAGACGTCCGTCTGGTGCGTCAACCATAACCCAGCAAGTTGCCAAGAACTTTTTATTATCTTCCGAGGTTTCTTATAAGCGCAAGATAAAAGAGGCGTTATTGGCCATTAAGATGGAGCAGGCATTTAGCAAAGAGCATATTCTTGAGTTATATTTGAATGAAATTTATTTGGGCAATCGTTCCTATGGTGTTGCGGCAGCGGCCATGAATTATTTTGGCAAGTCTTTAGACGAACTTACCTTAGCCGAAGCAGCTTATTTGGCAGCTTTGCCCAAAGGCCCCAACAATTATAACCCCAAAACCAAATATGACGCCGCGGTTTCCCGCCGCAATTGGGTAATTGACCGTATGGTTGAAGACGGCTATATCAGCGAAGACGAAGGGGAAACAGCCAAAGCCGAGCCTCTGGAAGTCATATCAAAGCGTGATGGATTGGTTAAATACGCTCAGTATTTCAGCGAAGATGTAAGAAAGCAGGTAAAAAAAGAATTTGGTGATGATGCCGTTTATGAAGGAGGGCTCTTAATAAGAACCACCTTGAATCCGCGCCTTCAGGAGATTGCCACCAAAGCTTTTGCCAAAGAGATAGAAAACTATGATCGCCGTCATGGTTGGCGCGGTCCGTTGCAAAACATAGCTCTAGAAGACGGTTGGGAAGAAGTTTTTCTCTCACTTGACAAACCGTTGGGTGTCAAAGACAGCTGGATATTGGCCATAGTCAAAGAAGTATCGGCCGACAAAGCTTTAATTGAAACCCAATCCGGCATAAAAGGAGAAATTCCGCTGAGTGTGGTATCTTGGGCAAGGAAAAATCTTAAGAATCAATCGGTTGGAGGCCAACCGCAAAAAGTAACTGAGGTTTTGAAAAAAGGTGATATTATTTTGGTTGAGCCAATAGATGAAAAAGATACTGCGGCTCGCAATATGCCTCAAAACAGCTATTATTTGCGACAGCTTCCCAATGTTGAAGGTGGTTTGATAGCACTAGATCCGCACACCGGCAAGATTCTGGCGATGGTTGGCGGCTATTCGTTTCAAAAGTCGCAGTACAATCGGGCAACACAGGCTAAGAGGCAGACCGGTTCAGCATTCAAACCGATAGTTTATTTAGCAGCGCTAGAAAACGGTTATGAACCGACGGATTTGATTTTGGATGCCCCCTTTGTTTTGGATCAAGGCAAAGGACAGCCGCTTTGGAAGCCGGCCAACTATTCCAAAAAATTTTACGGGCTTATGACATTGCGTCAAGGAATAGAAAAATCAAGAAATCTGATGACCATAAGGTTGGCCCAAGATGTCGGCATGGATAAAGTTGCCGAGTATGCCAAAAAGATGGGGGTTAACGACAATTTGCCCGAATTGTTATCAATGTCATTGGGTGCCGGCGAGACCAAGCTTATTAACATGGCCTCGGCCTATGGCATATTTGTAAACGGCGGCAAAAAGATATCGCCTTATCTGATAGAGCGAATACAAGATCGCCACGGCCGCACTATTTATCGCCACGACAATCGCCCTTGCGATAATTGTTCGGTTGATAAATGGGAAGATCAGCCAGTTCCTGTTTTGCAAGATACCAGGGAACAGGTAATAGATCCGTTAAGCGCCTATCAAAT
>CASDRW010000043.1 GCA_949283275.1 uncultured Pseudomonadota bacterium | reverse complement strand
TTTTTCATAAATGATCTCCATAAGGTTATATTGCGTCTTGGCAGACCGCAATATTTTAACCTTATGGAGCGTTATATCAAACTCATCGCTATAAGCTTTACTGAACCACGCGTCTAACGCGTGGTTTTCTTGTTACAAAAAACGCACTTTAATTAAAGTGCGTTTTTTTTGTGTTGTACATTCTAAACTTTTATTTTATATTATCTGCCGTAGTGATAATTATCTTTATGAGGTTGAATATGAAACTTGTATCAATATCCGTGTTAGCCCTTGTTATGATGCTGATGTCCGGTACCTCCCGTGCTCAGGAAATAATCGGTATTCAGGAACAGATTGATGCCCTAAAAGAAGAAATGATGATACTCCAACGCAAAGTCTATCGGGAAAACGCCGAGGCACCCATCAATAATATCAATCCCGGACAGGCTGAGGCTAAACTAACCCAATATGATGAAATTATTCGCTCCTTAAATGGTAAAATTGACGAACTTGAATATCAAATCAAGCAACTGGAAGAAAAAATTGAAACCATGAATAAAGATAACGATGTTCGCTTTAAATTGCTGGAAGGAAAACCTATTCCAGCCGCTCAGGGCTCTTTGGCTACTCCTAAAAAATTTGATACCGCCGTGGCTAATGGTGCCCCGAAATCTATTTTGGGCGATGATATCGCTACCGCAGAATTAAGTAATGTCGCCGATACTCAAAAAGCTGATGCCAATGCCCTTTATACCGCCGGACTTGAAGCCTTAAAAGCCGGAAAATCAGCCGAGGCCGAACAAAACTTTAGACTCGTTTTAGATAAATTTCCCAATGACAAACTCGCCGGAAATGCTCAGTATTGGCTCGGTGAAGTTTACTACAGTGATAAAAATTTTGCTAAAGCTGCCGTGGCCTTTGCTAAAGGCTATGAACAATACAAAACCGGAGCTAAAGGTCCGGATTGCCTCTTAAAACTCGGGCTTTCCATGATGCAACTTAATAAAAAAGATGAGGCTTGCTTGGCCTTTGTTAATTTGCCTAATGAATTTCCCAAGGCTTCATCAGATATTAAAAACAAAGCCGCTCAGGAATCTAAAAAATATAATTGTCAGTAATGTTTAAAGAATTTTTGGAAAAACATAATTTACAAGAAAAAAATATAGCCGTCGGTGTTTCCGGCGGCAGCGATTCTTTGGCCTTAGCTTTGATGCTTAATGACGAACTTACCCCTTTGGGTTATAAAATAATCGCTTTGACGGTAGATCACCGCTTGCGGCCGTCGTCGGCTCAGGAAGCTTTGTATGTGTCACAAATTATGCAGGCCAAAAATATTGAACATCATACTCTGGTCTGGGAAAGTAATCATCCCCAAACCGGCATTGAAGAAGCTGCCCGAATCGCCAGATATCGGTTGTTGGAGGATTGGTGCAAACAACACCAAATCCACTACCTTATGACGGCACATCATCTAAACGACCAAATAGAAACTTTTTTTATGCGGTTGCAACGCGGCAGCGGTCTGGACGGATTGTGCGGCATGAAGGAAGTTTTTGAAAAAAATAATTTCCAAATTTTGCGTCCGCTTTTGTATACCCTGCCCGAAGTTATGAAAAATTATCTGCTGAAAAACGATATCCGTTGGGT
>CASDRW010000042.1 GCA_949283275.1 uncultured Pseudomonadota bacterium | reverse complement strand
TGGAAGAATAATCGGATTGATGGCGCTGTTGAAAGATGCCGGTTTTGATAAGGTGGGCTTGAAAACCGAGCCTAAGCCTTTGCAAAAGAGGAAAAAATAAAACTTAGATGACTTCGGGATTAAAAAAATCTATAGCTTTGCACCTGGCGGTTTTTTTGATATGGGTGATTGAAGTGCCAGTGTTTTGGTGGAACAGAACACCGGCAGGGCAGGTGCCGATTATTGTCGATTTGAAGGATGTTAAAATATCGGAAATGACTAATCTTCCGCCTAAGGCCAAGTTTGGCGATGAGGACAAAGAAGCCAGCAAAATAAAACGCAAAATCGAAAAACAATATACCAAAGAAGAGCCCAAACCGGAGCCTGAGCCAGAGCCTAAAGAGGAAGAAGTTAAGGAAGAGCCAAAGCCGGAGCCCGAACCGGCAGCAAAGCCCGAACCACCAAAGCAAGATTTTTTGGTGGCGCCGCAGCCCAAGAAACCAGCGGTAAAACCACAGCCTAAAAAGCCTGAGAAAAAGCCCGCGCCAAAGCCCAAAGAGGCTAAAAAAGAGCCCGTAAAACAAGTGAAAAAAGAAGAGCCCAAATTGGCTAATCCTTTGAAGAGTTTGCTTGCCAGTGTTGATGCGTTGGAGAAAGAAGGCGAAAAATCTGAAAACGCAACCATCAAAGAGGGAACGGAAGTTAATAATATGGGGGTTGAAGGCGGAACGGCAGGATCTTATTTTAGCGAGTTGTCAATATCGGAGATGGATGCTTTGGCCGGAAGATTGAGGGCTTGTTGGAACCTTGATCCGGGGGCGATGGGTATTGAGGATATGATTGTTGAGATTAGGGCGGTGTTGAACCAAGACGGAAGCGTGCGCTCGGTTGAGATTATGAACACCTCGCGCTATAGCACCGACACGCACTTTAGGTCGGTGGCAGACAGTGCCAAACGCGCGGTTTATATTTGTGCGCCGTATAAGATTTTGGCAGATAAATATGCCGAAAAATATGATGAATGGCGAGTGTTGAAGCTGAGGTTTAACCCGATAGACCAATCGGTGAGGTAGGTTGATGATGTTTAGAAAAATTGCAATTGTATCGCCCTCGGTGATGTTGTCGGAAAGAGGATTTAACCAAGAAAAGTGGCTTAGTTATTTTGAGAGCTTGGGGCTTGAGGTTGAGATAATGCCGACAGCTTTTTGCGGGACAAGGCTTGAAACTTTTGCCGCGCGAGATAAAGCCAAAGATATTATGCAAGCATATGAAGATGAGACGGTTGATGCTTTGGTGGCGCTTCATGGCGGGGCATCGGCTTTGAGGGTGTTGGAGTATTTGGATTTTGAGGTGATAGGAAAGCACAAAAAGCCGATTATCGGGTTTTCGGATACGACGTCGTTGCAGATGGCGGTGTTTGCCAAGACAGGGAATCCTTATGTCACGGGATTTTTGCCGGAGTATGAGTTTAGAGACGGCAAAATTGAGCCGCAAGTAGATGAGGGTTTTAGGAAAATCTTGACAGGCGAAAAGTTTAGATCTCAATCAGGCGAGACGGTGCATGAGGGAGTGACTGAGGGTGTGCTTATCGGGGGCAATATGTCATGCATATCGGATTTGTCGGGGACGCCATATTATCCGGATTTGACAGATAAAATATTGCTGCTTGAAGATGAGTGCGAGGTATCTTATAAGCTGATGCTGATGTTGACCCAGCTAAAATATAATCCAACATTTGCCAAGGTTAGGGGCGTTGTGTTTGGCAGGTTTAGCGAATGTAAGGACCACATAACCCACGGTAGTGTTAAAAGTGTGGTTGATGATTTTGCCGCCCAGGTTAAGATACCGATGATAAGGGATTTTGACTATGGGCATTTTAGGCAAAGGGCAGTGCTAAAATGCGGAGTAAAATATCGGCTTGATGCCAAAAATTGTGTTTTGGAACAAATTGAAGCATAGTTTGAAAAAAAGACTTGATTTATTGGCAAATGTTGGTTATTAGTGAAAGGGCAAAATTGATAGGGGTATAGCTCAGTTGGTAGAGCATCGGTCTCCAAAACCGAGGGTCGTGAGTTCGAATCTTACTGCCCCTGCCAATAAAAAAGGTCACCGTTTGAGGTGGCCTTTTTTGTTGGCATTTAGGGGAAGTTGATGAGAACTCACGAGAAAGTGAGTTCGACTACCAGCGAGAGGCGGGCGGGAGAACGCCGGCGACCGAAAGGTCGTGAGCGCCCGTGCAACTCTAGCGTTAGCGCAGAGTAATCTTACTGCCCCTGCTCATGAAAAAAAGGTCACCGTTTGAGGTGGCCTTTTTTGTTGGCATTTAGGGGAAGTTAGGTTCGAACTTTTGGTGAAGTGAGTTAGTTTGACAAGGATATATAAAGCAAAAGCCCAACCTTAATAAAGGAAGGGCTTAAAAACACGTTACGCGGCGTAGATTATTACATCTTTGAGGCGGTTTTCTAGGGGTTTTAGCTTGTTATAGCAAATGTTGAGACTTACTATAGCTAAAAAGCTTATAGACATCCCTATATACACTGCCTGTAGTGCTAGCTTAGTGTTATTTGTTACAAAGGAAAAGAGTATTAAGAGAAGCAGCCCGGCCATAATAAGAAGCACTAACATAGAATAAGTTATGGCTTTTTCTATTATTGTTTGTTCCTTTATAAATGTGTCGCTATCGCTTTGATTTATTACTATTAGTGATGAATTGCGGCTAGATAAAAAATGAAAGTATCAGTGTAAAAATAGCCAAACCTAAAAGGATAGATAGCACTGCTATTATAAGCTTTTTAAGCTGATTCCAATTCTTTGGTATAATATCTACAATGGCAACTCGGTTCTCCTCTATATTATCAAGGGCTTCATTAATTTTTTTTATTTGCTCCAATATATTCATTTTATTTCTCGTCTAGATTTAAATTATGTGATTTTATAAAAATTATATAGTCACTATTTTGGTATGTCAAATTGTATGCAACTTTTTATTCTAAATAACCCAGAACTTGTCTGGAAAATAAGGTTATTATATCAACGTTGCTAAGATTACAGGATTTTTGGGGCGCTTTTAGTTTATATAGGTAAGAGCAAGCTAGGTTAGTATAAATAAGAACGAGTATAACAGAGCAGAATTTTTTTCATTGAAACCTCTTTCTGGCAAAGGCGATAATTAGTGAGGCAATTGCCAAATAAATTGTTGTGTATGGATAAAATATAATATTCATAATGTATTCTACGGTAGTATCAGAGTAATCTATGATATATCCGCTTCCAATTAACATAATAAAACCAATAAACATGAAGTATGGTATCCAGCCGATAGCACATAAGTAATATGAGGTTTGGGGGTGGTTTGATATAAAATTTGATAAAAACTTTGGCGTTTTGTTAAAACACAGCATAAATATACCAATAATAAATAATAAAAAGAGGATATCGGTAGTGTTTTCAACCCCTAAAAAGGAAAGAGGAGTTTCTAAAACACCATATATTCCGCCTAATACTAAAGCTTCTTTTGACCATAATTTCATTGTTTGTACTCCTGTTCCAAATTGAGGTAAGTTAGTTTATAATAATATTTATTTCTTTATTTTTTCTTATGATTACGACAACTTTCATTGTAAGCATTAATACCATGCGCAATGTGAGCTCCAATCTGAGGTGGAATATTAATAGCTTTTATTCCATAACCAATATAAGGTGCTTGGTTAGCTATTTTTGACTGTAGAACATAATCTAACATTTTATTTCCGGTTGTTAATGTTTTAGGGACGGCAGCATCTTTTCTGATTTTAATGAAGTTTGAAGCAATTCCCTTAGCAGAGCAATCGTTGTTATAACGAGGTGATGCTTTGGTTGAGGTTGATAATTTTTTAGGCATTTAAATTTCCTTTTTCTAATAGTTAAACATAATGATAGCGCTATCAATGATTATATAGGTAAAAAGTTTTATTAAAATCAAGAGTTGTTTAAAATGTTTTTTTATATTTTTGTTTGTAATGATGGGTTCGTATATTATTCAATAAGTCCTGCTCATGAAAAAAGGTCACCGTTTGAAGTGGCCTTTTTTGTGGTGGGATTTTGAGCGATGAAAATAAAAGAAAACCCTTGAAACAAAAAGTTTCAAGGGGAAGAATTTATGAATTCAGAGCTGCCAGCTGAACATAACATTCTTTTTTGCATCGTGCTTCTTTGCGGGTGCTTTTGTGGATTACTACTTACAGCCAAAGTTTGATGATACTGCCAAAAAACTTTTTCAGAGTGTGAGTTTGAAATAAACTCTGACGGATTGTCGAACCGGTGCGGCATTATCAAACTAACGAAAAAACAAGATGTTTATGTTGTTTATATATATATCTAAATAACTATTTTATGCCGCTTTTGATAATGCCATATTGCCAAAATGTCAAGACCTAAATGACAGGCGGAGTATTCAACAATGTTCGACTAATATAAAAATCCGCCTACCAACAGGCGGATTGGGGGAGAATAGTGTCAAACCAGAGAAGCGTTATTTGCGCTCGTATAAGCCCGTAATCGTTGCTTGGGCCAGCGAATGGGATTTTACAAGCTTTTCAACCTCAAGCGGAGGGGTTTGAGAAGAGATGTTCAGTTGGGAAACATCAAGAGCATAAACCGTAAAGTTATAGTGATGAATGCCATGGCCTATCGGCGGACAAGGACCGCCATAGACGGTTTGGTTGAAATCGCTAATGGTTTCAAGAGCGCCTTCTATCTTGCCGCTGGCTGAGATTTGATTGATGGATAAGGGGATATTGACAACCAACCAATGATACCATCCATGAGGGCGAGGCGCATCGGGATCGTGGCAAATAATGGCAAAGCTTTTGGTGCCTTGCGGGGCGTTTGACCAGGACAGTTGTGGTGAAATATTGTCGCCAAGGCATCCGTTGGCGTTGTAAACGTGGGCTTTGTTTAATAGTTGATGGGGAATGATGTCTTGGCTTGTAACTTGAAATGTGTCGGCAGAAAAGGCTTTGAGACCGCCAAAAATACAAATTGCCGCAATCAAAAAACAGCAGAAAATTAAAATTGGTTTGGACATGGGAAAATCTCCTTTTTTATAGATATTTGCTAAATAAAATATATTTGTGCAATGGTTAAAGTTAAACTAAACGGTCAAAATTTGCACTTGAGCTTGGGTGAGAATTGGCAGCTACTTGTGTTTTATTAAAATATGGTATATTGTTTTGCCTAAAGCAGGTTGCAAATTAGAGTATGGAAAGATGAAATTTAAAAAAATTCATATCTTTGCCGCGCCGGGGAGTGGAAAATCTTATTTGGCAAAAAAAATAGCGGAATGTTGTCAATATCCAAGGCTTGATTTGGATGATATTTTTTGGGATAGTAATGCGGAGTACTATGGGATTAAAAATAATCCGGAAAAAAGAAATTTGCAATTAGCTGAATTTTTGAAAAATAAGCAATATGTGGTAGAAGGAGTTTATTATGAATGGCTAAAGCCGTCATTTGATGCCGCAGATGTTATTGTTATTTTGAAAGTTAATGTTTGGAAAAGAACTTATCATATTCTAAAACGGTTTTTTGAAAGAAAATTGGGGATTATACAAGGAAAAAAAGCAACGGTTGCATCTACAATTCGTTTGCTGAAATGGAATTTTAAGTTTGAAAAAAGATATATGGATATCGTGTATAGTATGTTGGCAAAGGATAAAATTGCAGAATTTACAAGTGCCGATGAAGCGCTGTTTTATATCTTAAACCAAAAAAATTAATGATTATTGGCAGCGGTGTATCTCAGAGGTTGATAATGAAATGGGCGGTCATATCTTTTGTCTGTTGTCAGGAATAAGTTTCGATATGTAATAAAAGGGGTAACCATTTTTTTACTTTTAAAGTATAATATCAAATAAATTAGTTCTATTTAATAAAGGTAAAAAAAATGATGGAATGTTTGACGCCGATAAGTAGCTTTTTTGCAGATGTTTATGAGGTTATTAAGTTACTTTTCTCAGATGAAACAATATATCTCTATATCGGATATGCCGGCGGAATTGCTACTATTTCTGCTTTTGCAATTCAGACTATCAGAATCCTTAAGACCAAAAATATAACCGGATTGTCAAGTTATATGTATATCCTATACAGTTTGAGCCTTATTTGTTGGTTTACTTACGGAGTTTATATTGATTCTTGGATTATTGCTATTGCCAATTTAATAACATTCTTATTTACATTCATAATCTTATGTCTGATTTTATATTATGATGAGGAAGACAAGATTGAGCGTTGTCGTCGGGATCCTTTGACATATGTTTTTAACAAGCAATATTATGAAGAATGTGTTCCGCAAAAAATTATGCAGGCAAAGATTAATAAACAGCCATGTTCGATTGTTGTCGGAAAGATTGGTAATTTGGAAGAAATCCATAAAGAAATGGGGAGCAAATATCGTAACAGAGCTTTGAAACATACTGCTAAAACTTTGGAAAAAGCTTTGCGCGATAGTGATTTTATCGCTCGTATAGAAGATAATCTTTTTGCTATTTGTTTATATAATGCTAGTGATAAGACGGCCAAAGGTGTGTTGACGCGCGTTCTTGAAAGTTTAGACGGAATTGAAATTAAAAAAGGTTCACGTCAAAAAGCTAATATTAAGATGCTCTTTGGATTATGTTCTTCAAAAGAAGATTCTGAATTGAAAGATATGACATCAAAAGCAATAAAAGCTTTGTCTCAGGCATCATCAAAGAAAAACTCACAGATAAAAGTATATAAGGAGAAAAATAAATAAATATAATGCTTATTGAGAGAAGTGATAGTGTAGGTGAGGTTTGGGTGTGAGCAATATTTAATTGACGATAAAAATTCCGCTAGTTTATAGCGGAATTTTTAATATGTATGTTTTTAGTGATTTAAATATAAAAAATGTTTCGCTAGCATTAAAAATTCTGCTTGAAAAATGTGTAAATATTATTACCATCAAAAATACCGATATATTTAATTGGTTTAAAAACAAAAATGGGGAAAGTATAACAAGGATAGTTGTCTTGAAATGGAAAAAATATATTAAATTAAGTTGCAGTGTGATAGTGTATATGTGCTTGATTGGGTAACTTATAAAAGGTGCTATAATGGTAGAAATTTCGGTGATCGTTCCGGTTTATAATGTAGAAAAATATATATCAGAATGTATAGAGAGTATTTTGGCTCAGGACTTTGTTGATTTTGAGATTATTTGTGTTGATGATTGCGGGATCGATAAAAGTATGGATATAGTTCGGGAGTATGCTGCTAAAGATGATCGTATAAAAATAATTACTCATGAGGTAAATAAAGGGTTATCTGCATCTCGTAATAGTGGTATTGATGCGGCCAGAGGTAAATATATAGCTTTTGTTGATAGTGATGATTGGGTAGATAAAAGTTTTTTGACAAGATTATATGAGGCTGCCGAGAGTAGTGCAGCTGATGTTGTTGAATGTGGTTTTGTTACGGTTGATAAAAATAAAAGCAGAAAGCATAAAATTGATGTCGGAGAATATAAGGGCTTTATTGATATTTTATCACATATATCAAGATGTTTTATTTGTATCAGACTTTGGAAATTAGATTTTTTGCGTAGTAATAATTTGCGGTTTTGTGAAGGTATTTACTATGAAGATATATTTTTAATACCTAAAGCTGTTTTTTGTGCTAAAAAATGGGTGATTGTGGATTATTGGGGGTATTTTTATCGGCTTGTGCCTACATCAATTACTCGAGACAATACTAAAGCAGAAAAACGTGAGCGTGATTTGTTTTGGGTGTTGCAACAGCTTTTGGCTTGGGGAAAAAATGCGATGTTGGGGGATGGTGAAAATCAGGAGTTTCGTCGTTTCTTGGCGAGGCAGTGTGTTCCTCAAGAAAAATTGGTAGATGATAAAGTATATGAACAATATGTGCAGCTTTTGGGTGATTGTTCGGTTCTTAAGAAAGCTCGTAAGAAAAGTTTGCGGCATAGGCTTTTTTGGATTTCAGTCAGACGAAAGAAATTTGTAATTTTGGGCTTTAACTTATGGAAATGAAGAATGTTGTAAATAAAACTGTTTTAATAACAGGTGGTGCCGGATTTATAGGCTCGCATGTTGTAGATCAGTTTGTTGATCATGGATGGAAAGTTATTGTTGTTGATAATTATACGGCAATAAATTCGGGGTATCGTAATAAACAGGCCAGGTATATGGATGTTGATATTTTGACTGATGCCTTTGAAAAAATTTGGTCGGAAAATGCGGTGGATGTTTGTATTCATTTGGCCGCGCAAGTTAGTGTCGCAGTATCAGTAAAAGATCCATATATTGATGCAAAAATAAATATTTTGGGCTCAATCAGAGTAATAGAGTTGTGTAAAAAATATAAGGTTGGTAAGCTAATTGTAGCCTCTTCGGCTGCAGTTTACGGAATGCCCCAATATCTGCCCATAGATGAAACTCATCCAACAAATCCGCTTTCGGCATATGGGGTGTCAAAATTGGCAATGGAAAAATATCTTTGTATATCGGGGGTGCCATATGTGATTTTGCGTTTTGCAAATGTTTATGGAGAAAGGCAAACAGCGGAAGGTGAAGCAGGGGTTGTTGCAATATTTAATAAAAATATTAGACAAGGTCTTGATATAATAATTGATGGTGATGGCAGGCAAACCAGAGATTTTGTATATGTCAGGGATGTGGCAAAATTTGTGTATGAAATATCAAACTCTGATGTAATCTGTGAAACTATTAATGTTGGCACTAATAGGCAAACCTCAATTATTGATTTGTTTTATATTTTGGCTGGAATATATTCTTATAAGAAAGAACCTTGTTATGTTAAAAAACGTGTGGGGGATATTAAAGATTCGCTTTTAGATAATCAGAAATGTTTATCTTTTGTGCCCTCGTTTAAGTTTTCAAGTTTACAAGAGGGACTGAAGAATATGATAATGTATGATTCAATTAATTATAGATAAGGGGATGTTATTGATAAATAAAGAATAGCTTATATTTTGGGGATAAATGGTATATTGTTTGAGAAAAAGCTACCTTTTGTGAGGTAGTTTTTTTAGCGGTGGAAACATCAATTAAGGTAAAATCAGCCTTAAGCAGGATTTTCCAAATATTTTACAGCCTTTCCGGTTTTTAGGGCATAGGCAATCTCTGATTGCGTGGATTCTCCGATGTAGCCACCGACGTTGATTACAAAAATTTCATCGGCCATGTCGATTTTGCGTTTGTGCATATCATCTAACATTACTTTGGTCTGGGTGAGAGTACCCTC
>CASDRW010000041.1 GCA_949283275.1 uncultured Pseudomonadota bacterium | reverse complement strand
CTTCGGCAATTCGCAAATATCTTCAAATATTGAGAATATACAAAACACGCCCGTGCCAAATGTTCAAAATCAGGCTTATGGCACTTCCGCAATGGCAGGACCAAGCTCAAATTCAAGTTTTAGCAATTCAATCAACCCTTATGCCAGAATAAAACAATTATTAGAGCAAAATGATTATACGCAAAATCAGGCTCAAAGCTTTGAACAGAAAGTAAATGACACACAATACAATAATATTAATTCTGGGTACGGACAAAGCAATACCAAACCTCAAGCTTACAATATGTTTGGAACAAGCCCTCAAAATGCTATTGAAACACCCCATAAGGCGTTGGATATTGAGCCTGTTGGAGATGTTACGAAAAAAACTACTTTAAATCAATTTGAAAATATCAAAAGAGAGTTACAACAGGATGCTCTTGATGTGGCTTACGGTGCTAGTCGTACTATCAATGGCATGACTGCCGGAGGGTGGGATTATCTTGGTGACAAATTAGGATTTGACAGCCGGATGAACGGCTATCTAGACAATCTGCCGGAATCAGAGCGTGTGCAAAGGAAGGCTTTGGCAGATGTATTGGAGTTTGGTGGTGCGGCTTTACCTGTGGGGATTGCTATAAATGCCGGAGTAAGAGCTTTAAGAGTTCCATATAATGCTTGGCAAATTGGCAGGGCTTATGACAGATTGCGCAAAGACCCATTTATCGGGAATGGAAAAGACGTTATTGCCAAGATGAAAGACCATAATGGCGAGAATGTTCTTTTACAAAGAGGGGAAGTGATAAGAGGACGAGATGGAAACATCAAAGCATCAGGAAATGATTTACTTAGAGAAACAGGAACTAAAAGGAATTTTGGGTTAAATAAAGCTATTTATAAGCATAATATAACAAAAGACCAGGCAACGAAGATTCCAAGATATATTAGAGGCAATCCAGTTGAAACAAACCAGTATGGGCAATCTGTTTACGAAATAAAAAGACCAGACGGCAATTTTAGGATTGTTACATCGTCAAAAGATGCAGATAAAATACTTTCTTCAATGTATAAGATTGAGAGATAAAAAAGAGGCTCTTTATGAGCCTCTATCCAATCCTTTACTTCGGTGGGCAACCCAAGTAAAGATACAAAACGAGCGATTTCGATTTCATTCTCGTTGGCGGATATGGCAATTCTACCATAAAAACCGCGTAGAAGTCAAGGAGAAACAACAAAATGAGCTTATTGACACCTATGGAGTTGACCACAGTGGTTTTACTTTCGCGTGATGAGATAGAATATCAAATGGCTCGTCAGCAAAGAGAAAACCAAATGATTAAGAACTACAATAACCAAGGCATAACCCAAGACTACCCACAACTTGGCACCACCTTTTGGGGCAACTCGCCTGACAACAACTTTGGCTTCGGCTCTTCCAATATTGCCAACAATATTGAGAATGTGCAAAATCAAATTCAAAGCAATCCTCCTTATATTTTTTCAAATGAAATGAGAGACCGTTTAGGATTTTTAGAATCTCGGGGAGATTACCATGCTCACAATACTAGTGGTGGAGGGATTGGTGCTTTGGGAAAATATCAAATTAGACGAGACGGACTTATTGATGCCGGATATATTAATTCAAATAATCAATGGTTAGGAAAAAATGCCATTTATTCGCAAGATGATTTTTTTAATAATCCGGATAAACAAGAACAAGTATTAAATGATTATTTGAAATCAAATTATCGGCAGCTACAAAACAAAGGTGCTCTTAATTATTTAGGAAATCGTGTAGAGGGAATTGCCGGTATTTTTGATATAACAGATACAGGCCTATTGGCGGCCAGCCATCGAGAAGGTGCAGGTGCTGTTAATCGATATTTAAATAATCTTGAAAAAAATCAGGATAATAATTACTATATGAACTATAATAAAATAACGAATCCTAGTCTTATTCAGATGTTTAAACGAATAGAAACAAGGCTACGAAAATTTGAAAAGTAGATATTGGTTTTTCTTTTGTGCAGTTTTTGCTTGTGGCAAGGCATTTGCTTTGCCACAAGACTGGTCTTGTGATGAGATTGATTTAAATATTGTGGCGGATGGTAGCGAGTGGGGGCACAAGTTTCAAGGAAACAATGGTTTATTCGAAATTATGATTGATAATTTTGATGAAAATGAACCATATGTTTATAATTGTGGAAATTCCGGTTGTTTGGGGACAATAAAAAATCTTAAAACCGGCAAACATGAAAATATGCGTTTTGATTGTTTGTATAATGCACAACAAAAATCTTTGCGCTGTTATCGGATTGATGGCGATGAATATCTGCTTACCAAAGTATCGGATGATGAGTATAGGGTTCAGTTGTGTGGAAGTTATTTTAAGTATCTTAATATAAGCCAATGTTTGGGTTGTAAATGTATATTACGAGATTCCAGAGGCGCGCAAGAATCATCTGATATGGAAATGAATTGCACCCGCGAAAGTGAGGACAAATTACGCTGTTTTTCTTATGATGGTTATGAAAAATGGCGCGATTTTAAAAATAAAGATGAAGATTTTGAGGAGTGTAGAGGGTTAGGTATCTAATATTTACCTTTTGCTTGAAAATAAGCAGCGGCAAATGGAATAATGCCAAAGATGCCTGTGCAGAGGTTCGGGATAGTAATCCAAGATTTCCTGAAAAATATTGGTAGGTTATGATGTCAAAGGTCTTATCGTTTTTATCCGCCCACAAACGAGCCATTAAGGTTT
>CASDRW010000040.1 GCA_949283275.1 uncultured Pseudomonadota bacterium | reverse complement strand
TTACCTTGTTGGAACAAGCCCAAGCTGGTGCCAATTCGGCCTTGGAGAGTGCAGATGAAATTGTCGCCCGCGTTGCGACCGAGGACGACCTCTTGGTCGCGATTCAATCAGGAAAATCCGGTTTGATTGTAATTGACGGAGATATAACTTTATCAGAAAACCAAACCTTAGAGCTAAAAGACGGGCAATCTTTGGTCGGCAAAAAATATTTGGGAGAAACAGGTTCGTCTTCATTGGAATTTAATATCACTAATTTTGAAAATCCCGCAATTACGGTGGGCAATAATTCTATAATAGCAGATTTGGACATCAACTACATGGCCTCTGATAAAAAAGGAGACAGCGGTATTATATATGCTGACGGAAAAACCGGTATCGTTATTCAAAACACTAATATTGATTTTAATATCAATTCCACCTCAGGTGAATATTTCGGCGCCATTTACGGAGGCGAGATAGAGGTAAGAGGATATCTTAATATCATTGACAACGGCGCAACCTATCCTGATTATGCGCTAAATCCTGATAATACAAGAAATACAGGAATTTTAACAAGTAAAATATCTCTTAATAATAACACAATATTAAACATTAGTCTCAATGGTTACGCTTCACAAGGAATAAGGTCGTCAGAATTAATCTTGTTATCTAATAGTACTATTAATATTAAAACTCAAGGTAGACAAGGCATGGGCATTGCTCATAGTGATATTAATCAAATCAGCGAGAGCAATATAAATATACAAGTTTTAGGGAGTGGAGCTTCCTCCATTTTAAATTCTGCATTAAATATTTTGAATGCTCAAGCCAAAATCAATCTTTTTGCTATCGGGGGAGATGCTTTTGGCAGTTCATCGGCGTGGAGTGAGCATCAAATGTTATTAAATATGACATCTGGTGCGCAAATTACTACAAACTCCGGTGTTTATGAAGCAAAAGATAATGTCTATACTGTTTTGCCTGATAATTTTTGGGGCAATGACTTAAGCGCTTTCGGGGTAACACAAACATCCACCACGGCTCCTGATCTTAGTTCAATTTTTGATGATTTTGCCCAATATATTACCGAAAGTTCACACAAGGTCGAAAACTTAACCAGTCAAACTTCGGAAGAAAAACAATTTGATCAGATCATCAAAGAATATGACAAACTGTTGTCCGATTGCTCTTATCAAGGTATCAATTTGCTCAAGGGCGGCAACCTCAAACTCACTTTTGATGAAAATCGCCAGCATATTTTCAACATCTCGGGCCGGGATATATCATCAAATAAGCTTGGCCTTAATGAGGCTTTGTGGCAAACCCAAGGCGATATTGAAGAAGCAATAAATCAACTCAATGCCTCTATCACCACTTTGCGTTCTTTGGCCGAAAATTTGGGCAACCAATATTCCATCATCACGACACGGATTAATTTTACTGAGGCTTTAACTGATGTTCTAGAAACAGGGGCTGATAACCTCACGCTTGCCGATATGAACGAGGCCTCAGCCCAATACCTCTCGCTCCAAACTCGCCAGCAACTGGCGATCAATTCCCTCTCGCTGGCCTCACTCTCGGCCAGAAGTATCCTAAGCCTGTTCTAAATAAAAACGGCGTATAACAGCACATCTAAAAGCATTTAGTACGGAAGTAAGCAAAATTCATGTACGCTTTAAGTACACCGGAATTTTGCGGATCTTAAAAAAAATAAAATCCAAGAGAAGATGAATCTTTAAGATTTGTTTAGAAATGCGTGCTAGATTGAGGTAAATATTGAACCTTATTTTAGTATCATGGAAGAAATAAAATGTTAATCTATTTGTTAAACAGCCTTGAGCTTGGCGAATGGGAATGGAGTGTTTATGCGCGGTGTTTGGCGGCCTTTTTTGTCGCTTTGGCAATCGTTTTGGTAACAGGAAAGCGGGTAATCGAAATTTTGCATCATCATCAGATTAATGGTCAACCTATCAGAGAAGACGGTCCTCAGAGCCACTTGTTGACCAAAAAGGGGACGCCTACAATGGGCGGAATCCTGATTCTTGGCGCGGCAATAAGCGCAATGCTGTTGTGCTGTGATTTGAATAATGCATTTGTTTGGATTGGAATTGCCGTGTTGATTATATTCGGTATGGTGGGCTTTGTCGATGATTATATTAAAGTGAGCAAGCAGACATCGGCCGCATTGACTGCCAAAATGAAATTATTGCTCCAATTTGTAACCGCGTTGGCGGCAATCTTGTTGGTTGCTAAATATACACCTGAAGAATATCGTTTTGTGCTTAATGTGCCTTATTTTGATTGGCAATTTGATTTGGGGTGGTGGTATGTGCCGTTTGCCATGATTGTTATTGCCGGAGCTTCCAACGGAGTTAATTTGAGCGATGGTTTGGATGGTCTGGCTGCCGGATTGCTGAGTACGGTGTTTGCCGTATTTATGGTGGCAGCTTATCTCGGAGGAAGCGCTTTAGGTATTGCAACCAAAGCGCCCCAGATACCTCAGGTTTTGGAAATGGCGGTTGCCATGGCCGCAGTGGTGGGCGCTTGTTTGGGATTTTTGTGGTTTAATGCCAAGCCGGCTCAAGTGTTTATGGGCGATACGGGCTCGCTTGCCTTGGGCGCATTCTTAGGGCTGGTGGCAGTAATGCTGAAACAAGAAATTTTGTTGGCAATAGCTGGCGGTGTGTTTGTGATGGAATCGTTGTCGGTGATGATACAGGTGGGTTGGTTTAAGGCAAGCGGCGGCAAAAGATTCTTTAAAATGGCGCCGATACATCATCATTTTGAGCAATTGGGCTGGGCCGAAACTAAGGTGGTGTTTAGATTTTGGCTTATGGGTATTGTTTTGGCAGTGGCGGCTTTGGCCTCGTTTTAACTAATTGGGAGCTGATAGATAAAATGCAATTGTCTTTTTCGCGCGGCAGCAGAAATATAATCGCTAATTGGTGGTGGCGGGTGGATAAATGGCTGTTGGCGGCGGTGTTCTTTTTGCTGTCTTGCGGAGTGATGATGAGTTTGTCTGCTTCTCCGGCGGTGGCTCAACGCTTGGAAAGAGCTACTTATTATTTCGTTTTTAGGCATGCTTTTTATGCTTGTTTGGCGGCAGGAGTGGTGGTCGTTTTTTCAATGCTTGATATAAAATCTATCAGGAGATTGGCTATATTGGGTTATGCCGTGGTTTTGCTTTTTTTGGCGGCAACTTTGATATTCGGTGTGGATGTTAAGGGTGCCAGAAGATGGCTTAATTTGGGAGTGCAAATTCAACCATCGGAATTACTGAAACCTATGTTTATCGTGTTTACCGCCTGGCTGTTTGAAATGCAAAGGCGCTATAAAAATTTTCCCGGTGTGTGGATTAGTATAGCTTTGTGCGGACTTACTTGTTTGTTGCTCTTGAGGCAGCCCGATTATGGTATGACGTTTGTGGTGGCGGCAATTTGGTTCGTGCAGTTGTTTTTGGCCGGATTGCCTATTAAAAAACTGCTGGTTATAGGCTGTGGATTGATAATTTTGTTTGCAATTGCTTACTTGGCGCTGCCTCATGTGCAGGTTAGAGTGGAGCAAATGCTTGAGGGTGTGTTCGGTAATGACCCGTCGTATCAGGTCAAACGCTCGTTGGAGGCCTTTAAGAACGGAGGGATGTTCGGCGTTGGTGTCGGTGAGGGAATCGTTAAATGGCATATCCCGGATGCTCATACCGATTTTATTTTTCCGGTGGCAGCCGAAGAATATGGAATGTTTTTTTGCTTGTTGATTGTGGCGGCCTACGGTATAGTCGTGGTGAGATCTATGTGGTTGTCAGGACGCGATGATAATATGTTTATTGTGTTGTCGGTGTGTGGTTTGGCGGCAAGTTTTGGTTTGCAGGCGTTTGTTAATATGGCATCAACTTTGCAACTGGGACCAACCAAAGGTATGGCGTTGCCGTTGATCTCTTATGGCGGATCGTCTTTGGTGGGGGCGGCTATAGGCGTCGGAATTTTGTTGGCTTTGACCAGAAGAAATGTTCATGCGGAGGATAAAGATGAAGAAGCTTGATCTTAAAAAAAACATTGTCTTGACCGCGGGTGGAACCGGGGGACATGTCTATCCGGCGGAGGCTCTGGCTGAGGAATTGGAAAACAGAGGTTATGAAGTTATATTATTTACCGATAAAAGAGGGCTTAATAATTATAAGGGAAAATTGGGACAAATCGAAAATAAAGCTATTTGCTCGGGAAGTGTGGTCGGAAAATCGTGGTTGACGAAGATTGAGAGCTTGTTTAAGGTTGGAATGGGGATTGTTCAGGCTGCTTGTTATCTTATCAAAAAAAAGCCTTGTTGTGTGGTCGGGTTTGGCGGATATGCTTCTTTTCCGACAGCTGTGGCCGCGGTTTGCTTGAGAATTCCGTTGGTTGTTCATGAACAAAATTCGGTTATGAGCCGGACAAATCGTGTGTTGGCCCCTTTTGCTGCAATGCTGGCTCAGAGTTTTCGTAATGTCAAAAATACGCCGGCAAAGACTAAAACATTTTTGAGCGGAATGCCGATACGCGCTAAAATTGCCGAATTATATAACCAAAATCTTAAATCGGGAAAAAGGGGCGAAAAATTTGTTTTGCTTGTTATCGGCGGCTCGCAAGGGGCAAAAGTTTTTGCCGAGGTAGTGCCTCAGGCGGTTGCTTTGATGAGCGAGGAGGAGCAAAAATCATTTGTGGTTTATCAGCAATGTCGTAAGGGTGAGGAAGAAAATGTTGCCAAAGCCTATGGCAATTTGAGAGCTAAAGTAACGGTTAAAAATTTCTTTGAAAATATGCCCGAGCTTTATCAAAAAGCTGATTTGATTATATCAAGAGCCGGAGCTTCGTCGGTGTATGAAATTGCCGCCGTCGGACTGCCGGCTGTTTTGGTGCCGCTGCCAACGGCTGCCGATAATCATCAATACTATAATGCCAAAGAATTTGAAACAGAAGGGGCTGGGATTGTTTTGCAGCAGACCGAATTTACTCCGCAAAAACTTAAGGAAATACTTGTGGATTTGGCAAACAATCCTCAAAAAATGAAAATAATGGCCGAAAAGGCAAAGAAAATAGCTATTGTTGATGCTGCAAAACGCTTGGCCGACGGAGTTGAAAGTTTGATAAAGCGGGAGAATGTTTGATGTTTGGATGGTGCAAAAAAAGCAGGTTGAAAGACTTGTTACCCAAGGTTGAAGGAAAATATTTGCCCAACGAGATGATGAGCAAATATACTTGGTTTGGTGTGGGAGGACCTGCCGAGGTGTTGTTTTGTCCGAAAGATAATGCCGATTTGGCTAATTTTATGAAGAAAAAACCCTATAATTTGCCAATCTTTGTCATTGGCGGCGGATCAAATGTTTTGGTGCGCGACGGCGGAATACCAGGGGTGGTAATTAAGCTTGACAGTAAAGAATATAAAAAATATCAGCTTGAGGACGGAAAAATTATTTGCGGCGCCGGGATGAAAAATGCCGAGCTTAAAAAAATTATGCTCGAAAATAATATCGGCGGACTGGAGTTTTTGGTCTCTATTCCGGGAACATTGGGCGGAGCAGTGAAAACTAATGCCGGTTGTTTTGGCAAAGAGCTTAAAGATGTGTTGCTTGAGGCAACGGTTGTTAACGGCGAAGGTGAGGAAATTAAAGTGCTGGCCGATGATTTTAATTTGGGCTATAGATGCAGCTATTTTCCCGATGACTGGATTGTAACACAAATGATGTTTGCCGCTAAGCCACAGGAAAAAGAAACAACATTGAAGATTATTGAAGAGCAAAAAGCTTATCGGATGAAAACTCAGCCCCATAATGTTAAAACTGCCGGTTCAACATTTAAAAATCCCGAAGGTTTGAAAGCTTGGGAATTAATTAAAAAAACCGGAAGCAACGCTATTAAGGTTAATGATGCCGAGGTTTCTAATGTGCATTGTAATTTCTTGGTGAATAAGGGAAATGCTTCGGCTCAGGATTTGGAAGATTTGGGAAACAAAATTATTGATAATGTTAAACGCGAAACTTCAATAGTTTTGGAATGGGAAGTGAAGAGAGTGGGTGTGGCCAAATAAAATGGCAGAGCAAAAACCTGAAAATAAAAAAGAAGATGAAAAAATAAGATGTCCTGTTAAAGAATGGCCGGGACGCTTGCGGGCATCTTTGTTTGTTGCCGCCTTGATTACTTTGATTGCCAGCTTAATCGTGGTGTTGAAAAATGATTTGGTTAATAAAAAAATTGATGAAACACAAAATGCCTTGTTGGATTTTATCGGAAAGGAAGGTTTCGGACTGGATGATATTGTTATAAGCGGAAGAGAACGTACCGCTATTGAGGATATTGATAAAATCGTGGCTCTTGAGCGCGGCGATAATATCTTGAGAGTTGATGTTGCCAAGCTTAAACAAAATCTTGAAACTTTGCCCTGGATAAGAGATGTTAAAATAAGCCGTAGTTTCTTTCCTAATGTGTTGCAAATTGAGATAAAAGAAAAAGAAGTTTTGGCAATTTGGCAACTTAATGAGCGTTTTTATCCCATAGATATGGACGGGTATGTCATTGAGGCCGATTATAGACCGGTAAATCCTATTTTATTGATTGTGGGGGCGGGTGCAGCCGAAAATATTATTCCGTTTTTGAAAATGGTGGCGGAAATAAATCCTCAATATGTCGAAAGAATTAAGGTGGCAAATTATATATCAAAAAGACGTTGGAATATTATTTTAGATGATATAAGAGACGGAATTACGGTTAAGTTGCCGGCGGAAAATGTCGACCAAGCTTGGAAAAAATTGCTAAAATTGGATGCCGAGCAGGGAATTCTTAAACGTAAATTAACTATCATTGATTTAAGATTAAAAGGTAAAGTTACGGTTAAACTGCGTAAAAGTAAGACTGTGCAAAGAATATCGGAGCAAAAAATATAAAACTTACAAGGGAGTTTTGATTTTGCAACACGCTTTTGGAAAAACTTCAACCATTGCCGCTTTGGATATAGGATCATCCAAGGTGTGTTGTATTATTGCCAAGGTATCAAAAGATAAGCGTATAAGCGTCGTCGGTTATGGTTATAATGCTTCGAGAGGAATTAAAAACGGCGTGGTTACGGATATTGGTCAGGCAACAATTGCTGTTGGTAATGCCGTTCAAGACGCCGAGCAAATGGCTAATGAGCGAATCGATAAAGTTATTATAAGTATCGGCAACGAAAAAGTACGCAGCGTGCTTAAAAGTGCTTCTATCGCTCTTAATAAAAATCGGCCGATTAGCGATTCGGATTTGGAAAAAGTTTATCTTAAGGGAACTGCCAAAGTTAATGTCGGCGAATATAGTTTGGTGCATTGCATTCATAACAGTTACAGGCTTGACGGCGGTGAGCTGTTAAAGGATCCGCGCAATTTGTTTGCTGAAGATTTGGCAATTAATATTTTGTTGGGACTTGTGCCTGAACATGTTTGCAAAAATATAAATACGGTAATCGAAAATGCCCATTTGGATATCAGCGGAAGAGTCTTTGATTCTTATGCCTCGGGCCTTGCTTGTTTGGTCGATGACGAAAAAGAAATGGGGGCGACAGTTATTGATATGGGCGGTGGCACTACCTCAATTGCTTGTTTTAGAAATGGGCATCCCATATATTTTGCCTCTATTCCGGTGGGCGGAAATAATGTTACCAATGATATTGCCTATGGCTTGACTACCTCTTTTTCGCATGCCGAAAGATTGAAAACATTGCATGGTTGTGCTTTTCTTACCTCGCAGGATAGTATTGACACCATTAATGTATATCCGGTTGGCGAAGAAGATGACAGTTGTATTAAGCAAATTCCTCGCTCGGAACTGATTAGTATTATTACTCCGCGAATCGAGGAAACATTTGAGATGGTTAATCGTAAGCTCTATGAGGCCGGTTTGGGTCAGGATTCTTCACACAGAGTGGTGTTGACCGGCGGAGCTTCACAATTGCCGGGAGTGGTCGATGTGGCCGCTATGGTTTTGGACAAGCAAGTGCGCTTAGGCAGACCTAAGAATATTTTAAATTTACCAGACAGTTTGTATGCTCCTGCTTTTGCTACTTGTGTCGGAATGTTGCTGTTTGATGTTAATTTTAGCGAAAGAAGGCCTAAGAAAATTATTAGCAAGCCAATATCGGCCGGAAACAGCTGGAGCGATAATATTGCGATGTGGCTTAAGACTATGTGGGGCTAATTTTATTTTTTTTATTGATCTTGGTAACTAAAACTTAAGGTATTGAGGTTATACTGCCTTTCAAAGAATAAAATCAATTTTTACAGATTTGGTAAGGAGTAAGGATTACTATGAGCATTAAATTGGCGGTGCCTGAAAAAAATATGGTTCAACTTAAGCCCAGAATCTCGGTTATAGGTGTGGGTGGCGGCGGTGGTAATGCCGTTAATAATATGATTACCAAAAAACTTGAGGGTGTTGATTTTATTGTGGCCAATACCGATGCTCAGGCTTTGGAAAATTCTAAAACCCAAAGGCGAATCCAGTTGGGCTTGGAAACAACCAAAGGGCTTGGTGCCGGTGCCAGACCGGAAATCGGTAAAATGGCCGCAGAAGAAGCTTTGGATGAAATTAAACGCGAGCTGGAAGGTGCCAATATGGTGTTTATTACCGCCGGTATGGGCGGCGGTACCGGATCAGGTGCCGCTCCGGTTGTGGCTAAGGTGGCCAAAGAACAAGGAATATTAACTGTCGGTGTTGTAACCAAACCTTTTCAATTTGAGGGAAAAAAACGCTCGGAAACAGCAGAGCGGGCGTTGGAGAATTTTACTAAAGAGGTTGACAGTATCATTGTCATTCCTAATCAAAATTTGTTTAGAATCGCCGATAAAAATACAACTCTGGCCGATGCTTTTATGATGGCCGATAATGTGCTTTATGACGGGGTGCGCTCAATCACCGATTTGATGATTATGCCGGGGCTGATTAATCTCGATTTTGCCGATGTGAAGGCTATTATGGAAGATAAAGGCAAAGCCATTATGGGTACCGGTGAGGCTGAGGGTGAAGACAGAGCCATTAAGGCGGCCGAACAGGCCTTGGCTAATCCGTTGCTTGATGACTGCTCAATGAAGGGGGCAAAAGGTGTTTTGATTAATATTACCGCCAGTCAGGATATTACCCTGATGGAGGTCGATGATGCTGTTAATCGGATTAAGGAAGAAGTTGATGAAGATGCCAATATTATCTTTGGTTCGAGTTTTGACGGAGCAATGGAAGGTAGAATCAGAGTTTCTATCGTGGCTACCGGAATTGATGATAAAATTAAGGTAAAACCTGAAAAAGAGAAGCAGCCGGAGCCGGTTAAGGAGCCGTTACGCGAAATTGTAACAGAAGAAAAAAATATGGAAAATGTTTTGCGTAGTATGTCGGCTGAGGCTGATGATCGTCAAGTGCAAGAAGATAATGAGGATATTGACGAAGTTGTCGAGACGGCTACGGTTACGGCAATGCCAAATGAAGATTTTGGCGAGCCGGCGGCTGAAAATACGGAATTTAAGGATTTTGATAATTTGGCTAAATCTCAGGTGTTGGGCGATATGCCGAATGCGTCCTCTTTGTTTAAGGCTATAATTAATAAACCGATAGAAGAATTGGAGGAAGAAAAAAATGCCGCTAATGAAGAGCAGATAGCCGAGGTGTTGGATAATCAAGACGGATATTTTGTGCCTAAGGCTGCATTAAAAATGCCCGAGGAAGAACCAGAGCTGTTTCCGAACCATAACCCGGCGCCGATGAAAGAAAAAACAGTAGAGGAAGAAGAAAAACTTATTGTCAGCAACAATGAGCCAAGACGTCGCAGCTTTATAGAAATTATGACCGGACGCTCAATTGCCAAGAGAAATCAGCAGCGTCAGGCGGCAAGAGTACAAGAGCCGGTAGCTCCTTCTTTTACCGATGATCAAGATGACAAGGTTAATCTTGAGATACCATCGTTTTTGCGGCGCAGATAACAGTTTTTTGTTCATGGTGAAAAACAGGTTGTCAGGGGGACTAAAGACAGCCTGTTTTTTTAAGTTAAAACAAGCTAAACTGGCGATCGGAGTTAAGTGTTGTAATTGCTTCTTTGGCAATGGCAATGCTGATTGCTCTTTTTTTGGCCAGCGAAATATTGTCAATCTCTTCTACCAGTTTACGGGCATAAGAAAAAGAACGCTGCATATTTTTGAGCAGATAGTCCAGTAATTCGGGCGAGGGGGTAATTTGCCGATCGGTGAAAAGTTTGAGCAAAAGCGCCATCAGCAATTCATCGTCGGGAGCTTTGATTTCTAATGCCGGAATAATGTTTAGGCGTGATTTTAGGTCTTTGAGGCTAAAATCAAGCCGTGCCGGAGCAATCTCCGAGGTAAACAAAATGTTGCCCCCAAGATCGCGGTAGGTGTTATAAAGGTGGAACAGCGCCTCTTGGTCGGATAGGGTTTGCAGTTCTTCTATCACAATTTGCCCACTGGTTTCAAATAAAGTGTGCGGCATGTCTTTGGTTATTTGCGAGGCTTTGATAAACGGTATGCGATAGGGGTGGTTGGTTGCAAGTGCTACTTTTTGAGCAAAAACATTGGCTAGATGTGTTTTGCCGCAGCCCGAGGGACCATATATGCAGACGGCAAAATAAGGCCAGGACGGCCACAGATCTATGGTGCTGACAGCTTCTTGGTTGCTGCCGGCAACCATAAAATCCTCGCGGCATAAGCTTGGACGATGCGGAAATTCAAGAGCTAGTTGTTGAGTATTATTGTTTTTCATGGCGAGATCCATTTAAAACATTAAAAACTTTGGCTGTCAAGTCTCCTAAGCTATAGGGCTTGGTAATAAACTCAAAATCGTTTGTGTTGTCAACCTCTTGGCGAGCAATATCTTCTGAATAGCCTGAGGCTAAAATGACAGCAATAGACGGTAGTTTTTCTTTGACTTTGTTGGTTAGCTGCGCTCCGCTCATTCCGGGGAGAACCATGTCAGTTAAAAGAAGGTCAAACGATTTATCTTTTTCGAGTATTTCCAAGGCATTTTCTGCCGAGTTGCTGTCTACTACCTCATAGCCTTTTTTCTTTAGCGCTCTGACCCCGAAAGCTCTTACCGAATCCTCGTCTTCAACAAATAAAATCCGTGCAGGACGACCGTTGACGCCGGCAGCAGAATGACTACGGTCAATGGTGTTGGAGATGTTAAGCCCCATGATAATTTTTTGATTGACGTTGGCTGGGGTTGATAAAGTCTCTTGAACTTTGAGAATGGTTTGACCAGAACGCCCGGTAACAACTGGCGATAAAGATGCGCTGTCTTCTTCGGGGGCGGTTTCAAACCGGGGCAGATAAATCGAAAAAGTTGTTCCTTGGCCGAGAGTTGATTGGACACGGATAAATCCCTCGGTTTGGCGAACAATCCCGTATACCATGGCCAGACCTAAGCCGGTGCCAGAGCCGACAATGTTTTCTTTGGTCGAGAAAAACGGATCAAAAATGCGGGTCAAATTTTCGGGTGGAATACCACAGCCGGTATCGGTTACATCAATAACCACAAAATCTCCCGGGTTGATGATATCATCTCCAAAAGCATATTTTTCAGGCAGATAGTAGGTGTGTGTCGATATGGTTAGAGTGCCGGTGCCGTTCATGGCATCTTTGGCATTAACCGCCAAATTAATAATAACTTGTGAAAACTGGTTGGGGTCAACTTTGACATAGCCTAAGTCGGTTTCGTGTTTGAAGATAAGCTTTATCTTTTCTCCCAAAATGCGTTTTAACATTTGGTTGAGGTCGGCAAAATTGTCAGTTATGTCTATCAGTTTGGGGATTAGAGGTTGTTTGCGCGAAAAGGCCAGTAATTGACGTACCAGACTGGTGGCGCGGTTGGCGTTTTGCTTGATTTGGATAAGGTCGGCAAAAGACGGATCGCCGACTCCATGTCGCTGTAATAACAAATCCGTAAAACCTATCATGGCGGTCAGAAGATTATTGAAATCATGCGCAACTCCTCCGGCTAATTGCCCGACGGCTTGCATCTTTTGCGCTTGCGCAAACTGTAGCTCAAGATTTTTCTGCTTGGTGGTATCAATAACATAAATTATAAAATCTGCTTTTGCTGCTTTATTCTGGCGATAGGAAACGCTCAGCGCATTGATATAAAGACTGAGGCTATAGTTTTTTGTTTTTAGCTCAATATTGGCCGAGCCTTTGCCCGCTTTGCTAAATGCTGCAGATAACAATTTGCCGTTTTCCGTCGAAAGGTGAGAGAAAAGATTTTCTTCATCATCATTTATGTCTTGCAGACTGAATAATTCTAATGCTTTGGAATTTGTGTTAATAATTTGTCCGTTGGCGGTAATGAGCAGCATGCCGATGGGGGAGTTGTTAAACAGCCAATTGATTTCATCCAAGGATTGTTCAACCTGCTGTTGAAGTTCGTCAGGGGAGGGAAGATGATGAACTACTACTCCGCGGAACATAATTTTTTCTTGCTCGCGATAGGATTTTTGGAAAACGTAGGTTTCAACCGGTGTATTGTCTTTGTTGATAAAATGGACGGGACCAAACCAATTGTCTTTTTTGAGCGGAGCGGCCGAACCCGGTTTTAGAAAATCTTTTAACGATTTGCCGATAAACTGATGCGGCTTCAACCCTAAAAAGGCGGCAAGTTCATTGTTGGAATAGCTTAGAACATAGTCCTTATCCATACTATACAAACCTACCGGAAGTTCATCTAGAAAGTCATGCAGAGAATTACATTCTTCCTTGAAAACATAGTCCATGTTTTGTTTGGCGGTAATGTTGTTGAGACTCCAATAAAAATAGGTTTCTTTTTGAATGCGTTTGACCGAAAATGCTCCATCAAAAATCTTGGGCTTTTTGAGATAAATCGGGCGCAACGAAACTTCAAAATATTCAAGGTCATTAAAGATACGATTGCTTTTTTGTTTTAGGATAAGCGAGAGAGTAACTTTTTCCGAGCATAGATTTTTGCGTGCGGTTTGCAGGCGATATAGGGCGGCTTTGTTATTTGCTCCTTCGGCCAAATATTTTTTTAGAAAAGACAAAACGTCGGTTTGTTTTAACAAATCTCTTGCCGGTTCGTTTTCAATAATTATCTCGTATGACGGATTTTCTATGCGCCTAATCTTAAAATCGTTGCGGATAATCTCGTTGGCAAAACCACCGTAGCTGATTGCCGCTTCTCCGGCATTGAGAGTTTTTATTGCCGTAATAAGACAGTAAACCGTTATTAGCGATGTGGTTAAGGTGCTGTAAAATTGATGCTCCGGAATCGAGAAAAACCAGGTAAGAGACAGAGTTAGCATTATAAGTGCAAATGCCAAACGCAAAAGAGCTGCTTGTAATGCTTTGTCTGGTCTATTGTTGGTTTTTGAGCTGCATAACATAGTTAATTACCTCGGCTACGGCTTTGAAATGTTCGGTCGGTATTGTTTGATCAAGTTCGGTAGAGGCAAATAATGCTCTTGCCAACGGCGGGTTTTCTACAATCGGAACATCGTTTTCCTCTGCCAATGCTTTTATTCTTAAAGCAACGTTATCAACACCTTTGGCTGTTACTTTTGGCGCAGGCATGGTGTTCATATCATATTGTAATGCTACAGCATAGTGGGTCGGGTTGACAATAACAACATCTGACTTGGGGACATTTTCCATCATGCGCTGGCGTGCACGTTCCATCCGGATTTGACGTATCTTCGACTTAACTAACGGGTCGCCTTCCATTTGCTTGTATTCCTCTTTTACCTCTTGTTTGGTCATGCGCAATTTTTGTAAGTGGGAGTATTTTTGCCAGGCATAGTCCCCGGCCGCAATTATCAAAACAGCTATGGTTACCGTAAATAAAAGCAAAACAACCAGATGATGAATAAAATCTAAAATACCGTATTCGGACATGGTGGGCATCAATTCGGCCTCTGGAAGATAGGGCTGAATAACTTTATAGGCAAGAAAACTTACAACCGTTATTTTTATTATTCCTTTAATGCTTTCAACAATTTTTTGTTTGTTGATAAAATTAGGCAATGCCGCAAAAATGTTCAGCTTGTTCCAGTTGGGTTCAAGTTTTTTCGGAGCGTAAATAAATCCGGTTTGGCTTAAGGATGCTATGATGCCTAAAACCATAAATATAACAAAAGGAATCGCCATTACTTTAAAAAAGCCAAAAACGCCTTGTTTGAAAATAACCATAAAATTGCCGACATCAACGTGAGTTGTTCCTGCTCTTTCAATAAAAGACAAACCAATGGAGCCTAGCCATTTGAACATAATGGGAATAAACAACCAAACTACAAATAATGATCCCAAAAGAATAATAAAACTTTTGGCATCTTGCGAGATGGCAACATCACCTTCCTCCTTGGCTTTGCTTATTTTTCGTTCGGAAGGTTCTTCGGTTTTGGAGGCTTCATCTTCATCTTCGGGGGCAACCATATTCGTATCCTCTAGTTGGTGAAGAAATAAAGCCCGTCGTCATAATAGCGGAAAAATACCAGGATTATGATTGGGACCGTTAAAAACAACATCCCAAGCCCTAAATATATTTGCAAAGGCAAGGATAGAAAAAAAATGTTAAGTTGTGGCATCAGGCGTGATACTAATCCCATGCCGGAATAAAAAACTATGGTGAAGGCTATAAAGGGTGAACCCAGCTTAAACCCAAAGCTAAATGATTGGCTTATGGTTTGTGTCATGTGCTTGGCAAAATCATCCCAAGGAAGTGGCTCTCCAGGCTTGAAAAGATGATAGCTATCAACCAAAGCCCCTATCATTAGATGATGAATGTCGGTGATAAAAATAAAAGTTATTGCCACAATGCTTAAGAATGTTTCTATCAACATGGTTTGAGTCTGAAACGCAGGATCAAACATCTGGGCATTGGAAAAACCTATGGCCTGCGAGGCTATGGAGCCGGCAAAATTAAGCGCAAAAAATAAAATTTGCATGATTATGCCAAGAAAAATGCCAACGCTTATCTCATCTAGTATGAAATATAGTTGCTGACTGAAATTTGTCGGTTCCGGCGGAATAATCGGTGAAATGACGGGAAGCAAAACCAGAGTCAGCGCTAAAGCCAAAATAAGACGTATTTGTATACTAACATAAGATGCCGAAAATCCGGGCATCAGCATTAAAATTGCACCTACACGCATAAAAATCATCAGATAATTGTAGAGTGTTATGTTAAATAACTCGGTCATCTGGTTTATCTCTTAATTAGCCACCGGCAATCTTGGCAAAAAGTGAATCTGATAAGGTTTGCATCTGGTTGAACATAAACGGAAACAACAATACCAAGGTCAGAAATACACATATAATTTTGGGCACAAAGGCCAAGGTCATCTCTTGTATTTGGGTCAGAGCCTGGAAAATACCTATAATCAAGCCGACAGCCAAAGCAACACCAATAACTGGTGTTACCACTTTGAGCAATGTGAAAATAGCATCGCGGGATATTTCAAAAATTTCTGCTTCGTTCATCTAAAATCACTCCAACGGATTTTGGTCTTCAAAATAATGATAATTCTCAACTCCGGTAAAAAATATTCCGTCAAATCCTTCGTTGACTATATCCTTAAAATAACGCGAAATAATTTTTTGCCACTCCGGATCCCAGTATCTTACAATTATACCATCAGGAGAAGAAAAAGATTCTCTTATGAGCCATGACGGTGAGCCTTTAGTCCAATCTTTTTGCCAAAAATAGTCCTGCGGCGAGGCCTCTGAGACGTTTAGCTCGGCTATCAGCAGCCTTTTTGACCCGTTGCGTTTGAAGTGTAAACGTCTTAGGTCTTCGGCGTCAAACCTTTCGTGGTTGGCAAACAGTGGCCTCATAATTATTATGTCATAGTTGGTCTTTAATAAATCGGATACAAAAGCTTCTTTGGAAGAATAGCGGCTGTCATCGGTTATAATGAGAATATTTTGAGCATCACTTACTTCTTCAATGTTTTTAGAAGAATCATTTAATGAATTGTGGTCGCCGGTATTGTTAAAAGCATCGGCCAGAGATGTGAAGCCATAGGTTATTTTTTTATCAATCATGGCGCTAATCTGAGAGGATTCCAAAGCATTTTGATTGGCACATTGCTCGATGGTTATGGAGCTTAAACCATGATTTTTGGCAACTTTGTTTTCTTTGCCTTTGCCACAATATAAATTATTGACGGCTACCGCATCTACCAGTTGAAGATAGTCATAAGCATCAGTATAACGATCGGGTTCTTGTTCGGTAAAGTTTTGATGGAATAAAAATGAATCGTCTTTTGCTTCGGATTCAAGTCTGGCGCGATTGTACCCTTCACGGTCATATTCCCAACGACTTTTGGTCAGCAAATCTTGGCCTTCATGAGTGATAATCTTAAACTCAGGATTTTGTGCCTTGGCATAGCGTATGAGCATAAGCAAATTATCGCGCATGGCCTCACGGTAATTAAAAATATTTTCCGGAACCGTACTTGAGTTAAGTATGCGCTCTTGACGAGTATAGGGATTGTAGTGATGAAAACCATACAAACCCGCAACGGCATTGTTTGACAATGCCGCAAGCATAAATGCCGCAACGGCTGATATTTTACAAAGTCTAAGTAACAACATCGGCTTGGTGTTTTCCTGTCCTTTCGGGAATTTCCGCAACATCTAACGCAATGCGGGCAAGAGGCGATACCATGTCAAGCGGGTTTTGCAAAATGTCTTTGGCGCTGAAACGCTCCAGATAAACACGGATAGTGGCTCCAGCCGAGCCTGTCCCGGATAAGCGGTAAACTATGCGTGAACCATCATTAAATTTGATTATAAGCCCGTTTTTGGTCGATGAGCCGTCTACCGGATCGTTGTAGACAAACGGAGCAGCCTCGGAAACAACAAAATCTCCGAAAATTTTGCCGCTTAGGGACGAAAGCTTGTTTTCCAAATCAAGCATTAATTTGTCGGCAACTGCCGTATCAACCCCTTCGAAATCAAAGCGAATGTAATAGCTGCGGCCGTATTTTTGCCAATGCTCGGTGGTTATTTCTTCAACTGTTTGGCCAGTTGCCGCTAACATGTTGAGCCAGAACAATACCGCCCAAATACCGTCTTTTTCCCTGATGTGTGAGGAACCGG
>CASDRW010000039.1 GCA_949283275.1 uncultured Pseudomonadota bacterium | reverse complement strand
GTCGCGTAACTGCGAAATCGTGATTGTTGACAACAACGGTCGTGAAAAATCGCGCCACAGCATTCCGTATGGTACCAAATTGTTGGTGGCTGAGGGTGACAAGGTTAAGAAAGGCCAGAAAGTTGCCGAGTGGGATCCGTTTACGGTTCCGGTAATTACCGAAAAAGCCGGTAAGGTTGAATTGGTTGACTTGATTAACAATGTTTCGGTTAAGGAAGTTACCGATGAAACCACAGGTATTGTTTCAAAGACGGTTATTGATTGGAGATCTAACTCTTCAAGCGCCGGTTTGAAACCAAGCATTATCTTGAAAGATGCCAAAGGCAAGCAAGTAATGTCTGACAATGGCAAGGAGGTTCGCTACTATATGTCGGCTGATGCCATTTTGTCGGTTGATAACGGTACGGAGGTTAAGGTTGGTGATGTTATTGCCAGAATTCCGAGAGAATCTTCCAAGACCAAGGATATTACCGGTGGTTTGCCTAGAGTTGCCGAGTTGTTTGAAGCCAGACGTCCGAAAGATCCGGCAATTATATCTGATATTGACGGTGTGGTTGAGTTTGGCAAAGACTACAAGGCTAAACAACGCATTACGGTTGTTCCGCAAAAAGGAAACCCGGTTGAATACTTAATTCCTAAAGGACGCCATTTGGTGGTTCAGGAAGGGGATGTGGTTAAAAAAGGTGATTCTTTGGTTGACGGAACTCCGGCGCCGCATGATATCTTGCGCGTTTTGGGTGTTGAAAAATTGGCTGAGTATTTGGTCAAAGAAGTTCAAGACGTATATCGCCTGCAAGGTGTTAAAATCAACGATAAGCACATTGAGGTTATTGTATCGCAAATGTTGCGCAAAGTTGAGGTTACCAACCCGGGTGATACCACATTCTTGGTAGGTGAGCAAGTTGATGCCGATGAGTTTGAGGCTAAGAATGCCAAAATGGTAGAAGCTGGCGAAACTCCGGCAGAGGCAATACCGGTATTGTTAGGTATTACCAAGGCCAGCTTGCAGACCAAGTCGTTTATTTCGGCAGCATCATTCCAAGAGACAACTCGTGTCTTGACCGAGGCTGCGGTTGAGGGCAAGGTTGACGATTTGAGAGGTTTGAAAGAAAACGTTATCGTCGGTCGTTTGATTCCGGCCGGAACAGGTACCGTCTTGAGAGCCTTGAAGAAAGTTGCCGCTCAGAACGATAAAGAAATTCAAGCCTTGAAAGAGGAAAGTGCTAATCTTCAGGCATTGGCTGCCAAAGATGCAAAAGCCGAATAGGGTTTGAAATAATTAAGCAAAAAAAGCTCTTGCCGTAAGGTGAGAGCTTTTTTTGTTTAGGGGCTGAAAGATTTGTTAGACTTGCAAAAAAAATAAAAATGCTTAATAATTCTGGCTTGAAGGAAAAAGCAAAAATGTTGGATATCAAAAAAGGACTGGAAAACTTAAAAGCACATATCAAAATAGCACCGGAAAAACCCGGCGTCTATCGGATGATTGACGATAAAGGGGTGGTGCTTTATGTCGGCAAAGCCAAAAATATCAAAAAAAGAATTGTTGCCTATTCGCATCTTAATAAATTGCCGAACAGATTACAACAAATGGTGGCGCAAATAGACCATATGGAATTTATTGTGGTGGATACGGAAGCGCGGGCATTGTTGGTGGAAAACGAGCTGATAAAAAAATACTCGCCGCGCTATAATATTTTGCTTAAAGACGACAAAACGTTTCCCTATCTGATGATTGATGTCGAGGCAGAATTTCCCAAGCTTTCCAAATATCGCGGAGTGCGCAAAGACAAAAATAAATATTTTGGGCCGTTTGCCAGTGTGGGGGCGGTGAATGAGGCGTTGGATGTGTTGCAAAAGGTATTTTTGCTGCGCTCATGCCGAGATAATGTGTTTAAAAATCGTAGGCGGCCTTGTTTGATGTATCAAATTAAGCGTTGTTCGGCGCCCTGTGTGGGCAAAATCGGCGTTGACGATTATGGAGATTTGGTGAAAAAGGCCATTGCTTTTTTAGAAGGGAAGAATATTGAAATTCAAAAAGAACTTTCCGAACAAATGGAAAAAGCAAGCAAGGCTCAAGATTATGAAACGGCTTTGGTTTTAAGGGATAGAATAAGAGCGTTGAGTATGGTACAGGCAAGGCAAAATGTTGAATATTCTGGTTTGAAATCTGCCGATATTGTGGCGGTGGCCAAAGAAAGCAATCTGTTTGCTGTGGAGATATTTTTTATCAGGGCAGGACAAAACTGCGGCAACGCGGTGTATTTTCCGATACAGACCGAAGAAGCCGAGAAAAAAGACGTGTTGGAAGCTTTTTTGAGCGAGTTTTATGCCAATCATGTGCCGGCAAAAGAAATAATCGTGGGTGAAGAAATTGAAAATAAAGAGTTTTGGCAGGAAGCGTTGCAGGTCAAAATAACTTTGCCAAAAGGCGGTAACAAGCTTAAGCTATTGCAGTTTGCCTGTCAAAATGCCGTTGACGCCATAAGACGCAAGGTGGCTATGGAGGCGTCGGTTAAAAACAATTTGGCGGCGTTTTGTGAGAAGTTTGGTTTGCCTGATATCCCTAAACGAATTGAGGTGTATGATAACTCACACAACCAGGGAAGTTATGCCATCGGGGCAATGATTGTGGCAACGCCCGATGGTTTTGATAAGAAAAATTATCGCACCTTTAATATCAAATATACCGACAACACCCATGATGATTTTGCCATGATGCGTGAAGTGTTAAGACGCAGGTTTGATAAAATGACCAAAGAAAATAAACCTGATGTTATTTTGCTTGACGGCGGACGGGGGCAATTAAACGCGGTTTATGAGGCGTTGGACGGATATGATCTGCAAGGAATTGAAATTATTGCCATATCCAAGGGGCTGGAGAGAAATGCCGGAAAAGAATTTTATCATATGAAAGATAAAGAAAGTTTTGAGCTTGAATATCGCTCACCGTTGGCTTTTTATTTGCAAAATTTGCGTGATGAGGCACACCGCTTTGCCATTGGTACACATCGCAAAAAAAGAGCAAAATCAATGTATAAGTCGTTGTTGGACGAGGTAGAAGGAATTGGTGCCAAGCGCAAGGCCGATTTGTTAAAATATTTTGGCTCGGCTCAGGATGTGAAAGAAGCCACTTTGGCTGATTTGCAAAAGGTTGAGGGAATAAGCAAAAAAATAGCGGAAAAGATTTATAACTACTTCCATAATTGAAAATAATGTCCTAGTATGAAGAAAAGTTAACTTTTTTGATGGGGACAAGTGAGATGTATAATCTTCCTAATTTGCTTACAATCTCAAGGATTGTGGTAATTCCGGCAATCTTTTTGTCGGTTTATATAACTTCAATGTGGTGGGCTATTATTGCCGCTGTGTTGTTTATTATTGCCTCAATTACCGACTATTTTGACGGCTATTTGGCCAGAGCCAGAGGTGAAACATCGGCTTTGGGACGGTTGCTTGACCCGATTGCCGATAAATTGTTGGTTACTTCGGCTTTGGTGGTGTTGTTGGCAAAACCGGGGATGGTGGAATATAAAATAAGTTTTATTCCGGTAATCGTTATTTTGTGCCGCGAAATTTTGGTCTCGGGATTGAGAGAGTTTTTGCGCGAAGTTAACGCCGGATTGCCGGTTACACGCTTGGCTAAATGGAAAACCGGATTTCAGATGACGGCTTTGTCGATGATGTTGCTGAAAGGTGTTTGGTATTGGGGCGGTATCGGTGAGATTTTGCTGTGGATTGCCGGAGCGCTTACTTTTATTACCGGATATCAGTATTTTCAGAAAAGTTTGGATTATATTTCCGAGACCGAAAAATGTGCCAAGGTTCCGGAACTGCCTAAGATTAATTTGAGCAAATTGAAAAATAAAGTTATTAAGAAACACACAGCAGTTAAAACTAAAAAGACAAAAGCTAAAAAAAGTGGAAAAAAAGCTTAGAGGCGATTTCTTAGATGGCGGTAACAGAACAGGAATTAAAACATATTCTGGTGGTTGACGATGATACGAGGTTGCGCAATCTCTTGCAGAGGTTTTTGCGCGAAAATTCGTTCTTGGTATCAACCGCTAAAGATGCCGAAGAAGCCCGCTTTATGATGAAGCAATATAAATTTAATTTGCTGATTGTCGATATTATGATGCCGAAAGAAAACGGCTTGGAATTTTTGCATAAACTGCGGCAGGAAAATGCCGTGCCGGTAATTATGTTGACGGCAATGGGAAATGTTGAGGACAGAATCGTCGGTTTGGAAACAGGAGCCGACGATTATATGGCCAAGCCGTTTGAGCCTAAAGAATTGCTGCTTAGAATAGCAAGCATACTAAAACGAGCTCCGGAGGAAAAGAAAGATAACGCTTGTTTGGATTTGGGACAATATGAGTTTAATATGCAGACCAAAGAATTGGTGTCAAAAAAAGGAGAGGTGTTGCATATTACTCCGGTGGAACAAAGTTTGCTTTGCGTGTTGGGGGCTAAAAGCGGGCAGGTGTTTTCGAGAGAAAAACTCTCTGAAATATTGGGCGCAGGACAGTCGCCAAGGTCGATTGATGTTCAGATTACACGCTTGCGCAAAAAAATTGAAAGAGATTCTAAAAATCCGCGCTATTTGCAGACCCTGCGCGGGAAGGGATATATGTTGCTGCCGGATTAAAAGGGAGAAAGACTGTTGCATATAAGGTTGCCCCAGAAATTGGAAAATAAATTGAGGTTTTGGCGACATAAGTTGCTGCCCAGAACATTGTTTTTTAGAACAATGATGCTTATTTTTGTCCCATTGATTGTGGTGCAGGTTGTGTCGGTGGTGGTGTTCTTTGACGGTAGTTGGAGCCGGATGGGACGTAAGTTGTCGGAGAATCTGGTGGATGATATCGCCGTTATCATAAGATTGAAAGAAGACGGTATGCCGCTTGAGGATTTGCAAAATTTGGCCAGGCAGGGGTTTCAAATCGATTTTAAGGTTTATGATGCAAAACAAGGAGATAAGGCAAAGAGAAAACTTAGAGCCAATCCGATTGTTGTGGCCTATTTGAAGGAAGCTTTGGAGACAGTGTTTGCCAAAGATAAGTGGAGTATTTTGCTGGATAATGATCGAGGCAATAATAATGATTTGATTATTTTTGTGGAAAAAGATAATAGTGTTTATCAGTTTGTTTGCTCTAAAAAGAAAATATTTTCTTCATCAATTTTTATGTTTGTGGTTTGGATGGTGGCGACATCGATTTTGTTGTTTTTGGTCTCGGTTTTGTTTTTGCGAATTCAGGTCAGGGCTATTGCCGATTTGGCTCGGACGGCAGAAAATTTTGGTAAAGGAATTGATGATGACGGATTTAAGCCTTATGGGTCTTCCGAGGTTAGAAAAGCCGGATTTGCATTTATTAAAATGAAAGAGCGAATCTTAAAACAAATTATGGAAAGAACACAAATGTTGGCGGGAATTTCTCATGATTTGCGTACGCCGTTGACCAGAATGAAATTGATGTTGGCAATGACCGAAAGCTCCCAAGATCAAAAGGATTTTTTGGCTGATATTGACGAAATGGAAAAAATGCTTAACGGCTATTTGTCGTTTGTCAGAGGAGAAGGAGATGAGGCTCCAGCTAAAATTAATATTTATAAGCTTGTCAAAGATGTTGTTAAACGCTTTGCTTGGCAAAAAGCAAAAATAAAGTTTTGGGCTAAACAAAAGGATTTGGAAATTGTAGCAAAAGAGCAAGCTTTGCGGCGTGCGGTTACCAATATTGTGGGTAATGCTTGCAGATATGGCAAAAAAATTGAGGTGAGGTTGGAAGGAGATAATAAAAGAATTAAAATTGTGATTGATGATAATGGGCCAGGGATACCAAAAGATAAAAGAGAAGATGTTTTTAGGGCCTTTTATCGGTTGGAAAATTCGCGCAATAAAGAAACCGGTGGAATCGGTTTAGGACTGGCTATTACTAAGGATATTATTACGGCTCACGGAGGTAAAATCTTTTTGGACGATGGGCCGCTCGGCGGCTTGAGAGTCGTTATTGAACTGCCGCTTTAATTAAAGGAAAATGGCTATGGTTGATGAAGAAAATTCGCTTGATGACATTAATTTAGATGATTTTAATTTCGACGATTTGTTAAAAGATAACAACTTAAGTGAGACAGAGGTTGAAAATGAAACGTTGCCTGAAGAGGATATTAAGGATGAGGCAGCCATCTTCAATGATGCGGATTTTAATTTGGATGATGTTTTAGCGGATGCTAATGTTGATGGGACAGCAAATATAAATGATGTTAACACATCCGATGGAGCAATCGCCGAAGAAAATGTCGAAACGGAAAATAAAGCGCCGGAAGAAGAGAATTTTGATATTTTTGATAGTCAAGATATTAAAGAACAAGTGCAGGATATGCCGGAAACAGTTGAGCAGACATTGAGTTCTGATGTTGAAGAGAATGTAATAAATACTGAGCTTAATGATAGCTCTGAAAATAGTAGTGATGTTGTTTCTGAAAGCGTGGACAATGTTGTTGATGAAGATGCTATAAAAAAAGAGAGAGAACAGTTTTTTGAAAACGACGCGCTTGATAATTTAGATACGCCTGAGATGTCATCAGAAAATATTGTACCGACGGAGAATTTGTCAGAGGTAGATGAAAATATAGAAGTTGAAAGACAAGAAATTTTTACTCAAAATAATCCGAAAATAGAAGAAGATATTGTTAGCTTGGTTTTGGAAGAAGAAAATCAACAAATGCAGCCTTTGAAAAATGGAAAAATAGGATTTTTGAAATGGTATAGCGGCGAACTAAATGATAAGTTTTTTGAAATAGATAAAAATTTTGAACCTTCAAATTTTGAGGCTGATGAGGAATGTAAGAATATACATGTAAATGCAGGATATGATACCTATGGATGGCAAGTTCAGTTTGCTGACGGTGTGGTGATGAATTTACGTGATGTAAGAGAGTATCAGATCCGAAACGGCCACTTACCTTCTGCTGACGGCAGAATAATCTACGGACAAAAAACTTTGAGTTTTTCCGGTGTTGAGAGAATTGTTGTATATGAAAGTGTCAAATATTTCTCTTATGGCATCTAGTTGGCTTTTTTAGCTTCTATCGGAAATATCTCAACGCCTTGAGAGTAAATACCATCGTTTGTTGATGAATTATCTGAGGCGTTTGGGGATGCACTTAGCGGTTGGTTTTGATTCATGGTTTGTCTGGTCTTGGTAGGCTCCATAAGTTCAGGTGAAAGTGGGTAAGCGTTTTTCTTGAAACGCAATAGCATATAGCCATTACCACCACCATAAGCCGGGCCGGAGAAGCCTATTGAATAATAACCGCCAATATAACCATAATCCAAATCTATATAGTCAATTGCAAAAACGGTTTTGACATTGGTTGTGCCAAGGGCGGTTATTTTGCAATTGTAGCCAGAATCTTCAAGAATAACGTGATTAATTTTTTTAGCAAATAATATGGATCGAGAAGGATTGCATTCGGCAATTTGCCCGCCATAGGTTATGTTATAGTTTAGGATAAGATTGAGAATATTACCCTGTTTGTTTATAATTACATCTGAGATCTTTATATAATCAATATAGGCATTGGTTGGAACAACACCAACATTTATAGGTAAGGTAATGTAATTTTCCAGGCAAGTATGGGTTTGCGGATCTGCCTGGCAGGTAAGAACTTTTTGATAGTTGTTGTTATCAAACAGCTGTAAAAGCGAATTGAAAATGTATTCCCGCGACATTGACAGTTTTGACGGAGCACACTGATGCGACCGACAAACCACTATTGAGGATGGTTGTTTAAGCAGAGGGACGTTGCTTTCATAAGATTGAACCGGTTTTGGGGTATCGTTTTTCCAGTTTAAAGTAAAAAAGTCTTTGCCGGTTATGTCGCGGATGTATTCACAGCCGCAAAGCCCAAAAACGGCAGCAAGCAACACAAATACGCGTATTTTGTCATATAGCATCTTGATATCCTCAATCTAAAATATACCCTATATTAGGACAGATGCACTGAAATACAAAGTTTTTTTTAAGGTTATTCTATGGATTTTTTTGTTTTTCGGCTTGTTTTTCATTTATTATGGAGGCAAACTAAAAAAACTATTGGTAAAAGAGGAAAAGATGAACAGATTTGTTTGGGTTGTGTTATTGTTGGGAGTTTCGGTTTGCCAAGCCGCAGGCGGCTTTGTCGTGGTGGACGGCGATAGTTTGGAATATCAGGGTGAGAGAATCCGAATCCTTGATATTGATGCACCGGAATTTTTGCAGAAATGTTATGATGGAAGCGGGTGGCAATATCGCTGTGGTTTTGAGGCTAAGGAGTATTTGCGTAAATTGGTTTCCGGAAATGTAAGGTGTGAACGCTTTGGCAAAGACAGATACGGGCGGTCGTTGATGGATTGTTATACCGCTAATGGTGTTAATGTTGGAAGCGAAATGGTAAGGCAAGGGCAGGCTGTTGCCTACAGCGACAGATATCAAAAAGAAGAAAGAGAAGCTAAAGCCGCAAAAAGAGGAATTTGGCAAGGTAAGTTTATGCGTCCCGAGTTATACAGAGCATTAAAAAAGAGCCACGAAACGCTAAAGAAAAATACAAAAAGATAGAGATTCTTGTTGACAGCGCTAAAAACTTATGTATATTGCAAGCAACGTTTTATGTTTTTAAATATAAAGGTGAAAGAACATGTATGCAATAATTAAAACCGGCGGTAAGCAATATCGCGTTACATCGGGTGATGTGATTAAGATTGAAAAAATTGCCGGAGAAGAAGGTAAAGAGGTTATCTTTAACGAGGTTTTGGCTTTGGGCGATAAAATCGGTACTCCTTTGATTCAAGGTGCTTCGGTTAAGGCAACCGTGTTGAAACAGGCTAAAGATGCCAAGGTCATTATTTTCAAAAAGAAAAGAAGACAAAATTATCGCCGTAAAAACGGCCACAGACAGAATGTTACATTGGTTAAAATTACCGATGTAGCTGCTAAGTAGTAAGGAGATTTGAACAATGGCTCATAAGAAATCAGGCGGTAGCTCATCTAACGGACGCGACTCCATCGGACGTCGTTTGGGTTTGAAAAAATCCGGCGGTCAGGCGGTTATTCCGGGAAATATTATCGTGCGCCAACGCGGCACTCAATATCATCCGGGGGCAAATGTCGGTATGGGTAAGGATCATACCTTGTTTGCTCTTAGCGAGGGTAAGGTTGTGTTCTCGAAAAAGGCCGGCGACAAAACGGTTGTTTCGGTGGTTGCCGAATAAGCTTGAAAAAGCAATTATAAAAGGAAGAGGGGATGTGTTTCGCGTCCCCTTTACTTTTCAAAAAAATGGGATATCTTGGATTTAGGAATCTGCAACGTAAGAGAAAATTATGAAGTTTTTGGACCAGGCGAAAATCTTTATCAAATCAGGCGACGGCGGTGCCGGATGCGTTTCGTTTCGGCGTGAGAAATATATTGAGTTCGGCGGTCCTAACGGCGGCGACGGCGGCAAAGGTGGAAGCGTTTATATTGAGGCCGTGCCGAATCTTAATACCTTGATTGATTTTAGATATCATCAGCATTTTAAGGCGCAAAAAGGTCGCAACGGCATGGGGTCGGATAAGACCGGGCCGAAGGGCGAGGATATTGTGATTAAAGTTCCGGTCGGAACCGAAGTGTTGGCTGAAGATCAGGAAACTTTGATTGTGGATATGGTGGAGCCGGGGCAGAAATTTCTTATTGCCAAAGGCGGTGACGGAGGCCGAGGAAATGCCCAGTTTAAAACCGCTACCAACCAGGCACCGCGCTATGCCGAGCCGGGGTGGCCGGGCGAAGAGATTTGGGTTTGGCTTAGGTTGAAGGTTATTGCCGATGTGGGATTGGTGGGAATGCCAAATGCCGGAAAATCTACTTTTTTGTCGGTGGTTACCAAAGCAAGACCCAAAATTGCCGATTATCCGTTTACGACAATTCATCCCAATCTTGGTGTGGCTTGGGTGGATAATTATGAAATGGTTATTGCCGATATTCCGGGGCTGATTGAAGGCGCACATGAGGGTGTCGGTTTGGGTGATCGGTTTTTGAAACATATTGAGCGTTGTTTTGCGTTGCTGCATCTTATTGACGCGACCGGGGACGATGTGGTTAAGGCTTATAAAGATATTAGGCGCGAGTTGGAGCTTTATGATACAAAATTGGCTCTAAAACAGGAGGTGGTGGCGCTGAATAAGTGTGATGCCCTGGACGAGAAAGAAATTGCCAAAAAACAAAAAGCCTTGGAAAAAGCAACCGGCAAAAAAGTGTTTGCGATTTCGGCGGTGGCAAGGCAAGGTATTTGGGAGTGTTTGGGCGCGGTTAATAAATTTATTACTCGTGAGAGAGTGCAAAAACAAGAACCGCTGGTTGAAAAAGTTGATGAGGCAAAAGGTGATGAGCCTTGGTCGCCGCTATAATTTGAAAAAAAGGAGTGGTTAAATTGGCCGGGAAAGTAAAAAGAAAAATAAATGAAGATATGGCAGAAGATATTTTGCAGATTATCAAGACTTCGCTTGATGACGGAAAGGCCGAGGATATTGTGGTGATTGATTTGGAAGGAAAGTCATCAATTGCCTCTTATATGGTGGTGGCAAGCGGAAATTCGAATCGGCATGTGGCGTCGTTGGCAGAGAATTTGCAACTTAAATTGAAAGAAAAAGGTTTTCAATCGGTGGCTGAGGGCGAGGAAAAGGCCGACTGGGTGTTGATTGATGCGTATGATGTGATTGTGCATATATTTAAGCCGGAAGTCAGAGCTTTTTATAATTTGGAGAAAATGTGGTCGGCGATAAAAGCCACCAAGTAAAAAAGTTAAACCGCTTAGCCTTGGTGTAAGGGTAAGCGGTTGTTTTTGTCTTTATAGCATTTCAACGCATTTGGGAGTGTACCCCCCGTCTGCATTTTTTTGATCGACCATCTTGCAGATGGGGATGGTTTTTCCCTTTACCAGCTGGTAGAGGGTGAAAGAATATCCGTCTTTTTCATAAACCCTGAAGTAGTCTTTTTTAACCAGGGTGATGCCATCTGCTGGCATAATGAGCGAGATGGTCTTTCTGCCGACTGTTACGGCAAGGACGCCGTAGGGGCGCTCAATGCCGATGAGGTTCTCAACAAAAATCCCGTTTTTAAAAACCTCAAAGACTTTGATGTCTTTGAAACGGAACTTGTTGATGCCACGGAAAAACTTGTTTACAAGGAATAAACATTCCGTGGTTTCAACAGCCGGAGCGGAAAGCAGCTGTGGGATACTAAGATTGTTTTGACGCAGGAGGTCCCACTCCCGGGCAGCGCGTTCTTTCTTGGAGAACAATGCTGCAATTTTTTTGTTTTTCATATAATTATGTTTTAAAAATTTTTTCTTTTGGGACAAATATAGACGAAAAAAGGCTGCGTGTCAACTCCTAAATTATTGGCGATGATAGGGATGCCCGGCAATAATGGTTTGAAGACGATAGATTTGCTCAATCAAAACCACACGCATCAGCATATGCGGCAGGGTTAGCTTGCCAAAAGATAAGATCAGATCAGCCCTGTCGCGGGTGGATGGCAGGTGGCCGTCGGCTCCGCCGATTAGAAAACAAAGTTCAGAAACCCCGTTTAACTGCCAGTTGGCAATTTTAGAGGCAAGCTCGGTCGATTTGATGTTTTCGCCGCGTTCGTCCAAGACAATGACCTTGGCGCCGTGGGGAATGTTTTGGGTCAGAAATTTGGCTTCGTCTTGTTGGTTGGAGTTATCTTGCTCTTTGATGGTTATCTGCCAGGAAGAGCGCTTTAAGTATTCGCCTATGAGCAAAGCCTCGGGTGAGAATTTTTTGCATTTGCCGATGGCAAGAATCGTAACTTTCATCGGCAGACTTCCATATCAAAGACGTTTTGTAAAAAGAACAAAGAAATATAGCACAGCAAGGCGGCGGCAACAGGGGTAAGAATCCAGCCAAAGGCTATGCGGCCGATTAAGCCCCAATTAATACGGTAGGCGCCTTTGGCCAGGCCGATACCAATAACCGCTCCGATGATGGCTTGCGAGCTTGAGACTGGAACCAGCGGAAAACTCGGCAGGTCGTGAGAAATAAGAAAATGTTGCAGATTTTGCGAGGCAAATAAATACAAAACAAGAGCTTGTGATACAACCGCAACCCATGCCATCAAGGGCGACATTTTGACAATGCCGTTGCCAACGGTGGTCATAAGCTTGGATGAATAAGTAAAAACACCGACACTTATGGCAATGCCACCGATAAAAAACAGCACCTGAGTTGCCGAAAGACTGAAAAGTGTGCCAAAATTAACCGCGTGCAACGGGCTTGAGGCAACAAAAACGCCCATGACGTTGGCAATGTTGTTGGCGCCTAAAGCATAAGCGCCGAAAGCTCCGGCCAAAATTAATCCTATGCGGGTATAACAATCTTGACGAATAAGCCCGATGTGGCAATGACGAATGATAAAACGAACCAAAAAATAGAGCAAAACCGCAATCACTCCGGTTAAGATAGGGCAGAAAATCCAAGTGCCGACAATCTTGCTTAAGATGGAAATGTCGGTATGTTTGCCGGCAAAAAAGTTCCAGCCGATGATGCTGCCGACAATGGCTTGCGAGGTGGAAACCGGAAGCGAAATTTTGACCGTCCAATAAATGGTCAAAGCGGCGGCAAGGGCAGTCATAAAAGCGCCGGCCAAGGTGTTGACCGAGCCAAGCGTACCTAAAGTTTGCGAAGCGCCGGAGCCGGCATAGACCGCGCCGATAGTGATGAATAGAGAAGATATTATGGCCGCAGTTTTGAATTTGACCATTTTGGTGCCTACCGCTGTGCCAAAAATGTTGGCGGCATCGCTGGCGCCTAAAGACCAGCCTAAAAATAAACCAGAGCTGAGATAGAGTAAAAAAGAAATATCCATCAGATGCTCCGTTTAATGGTGAAAATTAACAGCTCGTCAATAAAGTCTTCGGCAATGTCGGCAATGTCGGCAATTTCATTGATAAATTGTTTGAGTTGCAATTTGTTGGCCAGTGCAAGTTTAGAATCGAATATCCTTTCTAAGAGGCGTCGCGAGCAACGATCGGATTCATGCTCGATAAAATAGACTTTTTGCGCATAATCGCGAACCGAAACCATATCACGGAAAAAAGAACGTGATGCTTTGCCCATATTCTCGGCGCAATCTGATGTCAACTTGCTAAGCTCCTTGATATCGGCATGATATTCTTGCGGAATATCTGGTTGTTCGACATAAAACATATAGGTTGCTTCATCAAACTTGTTGATGACGCGGTCCAAATTTTCGGCCAGTTGCAGAACATCGGCCCTTAAATCAGGAAGAAGATTGTTGGCATAGAGTTGATTTTCGATACTGCGGCGCAAAATATCGGCATCGTGTTCAATCTTTTTGATGTCGCGGGATATTTTTTGAAAGTTTTCGCTCTTGCCTTCTTTGAGATAGGTTTTGACAGCTTTGCTGAAAGTCATGGATGCATCAATCAGCTTATCATGAAAATTTTCAATTTCTAATTCCAATGATTTGGTTTTGGAAAATAAAGAAATATTGATATGAAACATTAAAAATATCTCCGCATATTTGGGTTGTTTATCTCTTATTTATGACTTATATTTTTTATATTATCAATAATATTTATTTTTGACTTGTAAATAATATTTTGATTGTTTAATATGTGTTTGGTTTTGAATATATCATTTTTATGAGGTAGATTAAATGAAAAATATAAATGCTGTTTATGTATCTTTGGTGGCTTTGGTTGTAGCCATAGTTGCTTTGGTTATGTGTAGCGTTTGCTGCTTTTCGAATAAAGGCAGCACAAATGTTGAAGATGCTTTGAAAGAGAATCCGAAAATGGTTGTGGATGCACTGCAGGCTTTTGAAGTTCAACAAAGAGAAGAAGCTTTGAAAAAGTTGGAAGAAAATATCAAAGCGAATGCCGATGAACTCAATAATCGTGCCGGTGACGGTGTTATTGCTAACCCGAATGGTGAGTTGGTTTTGGTTGAGTTCTTTGACTTTTCATGCTCTTTCTGCCACAGAGTTTATCCGGCTTTGAAAGAAATTGCCGCCAACAATCCTGATGTTAAGATTGTTGCTAAGCCAATGACTTTCTTGGCTCCGATTTCTAAATATGCGGCTGAGGCTGCTTTGGCTGCCGGTGAGCAAGGTAAATTTGCCGAAGTTTATTCTGCATTGTTTGAAACACAAGGTAGATTGACTGAGGAAAAAGTTGATGAAATTGTTGCTGCAACCGGTGTTGATATGGAAAAAGTTAAGGCTGATATGAAGTCTGAAAAGGTACAAAATACTTTGGTCGATGCATCTGATTTGGCTGCAAAAATTCAAGTTAGCGGTGTGCCGACTTTGGTATTTAACAACAAAATTTTGCAAACATTGGATGCTTCGGTTATTCAAGAAGCTATTGATGCAGCAAAGTAATTTTGTCGGAAATGTGTTTAATAAAGAGCTGCCCTTAAGGACGGCTCTTTTTTTGTTTGATGATTGTAAACTAAAGCTTGTGTTTTGGAAATAAACAACCTATATATAAAAAGATGCTTTTTTATTTTTAAGGATTGTTAAATGGGAATGGGAAAAAACTTTTTTATTTGGCTTGGTGTTTTTGTCGCTTTATCTTTGGCGGTTAATATGTGGGGCAATGATCCGGCAAAAGCTGGTGCCGAAAAATTGGCGTTTTCCGAGTTTATGGACAGGGTGGAAAATAAACAAGTCGCCGAGGTGGTGATTAGCGGAGCCAGTATCAGCGGTGTGGCCACCAACGGAACAAGGTTTTATACCTATGCGCCATATGATCCGTCGATGGTTGAAAATTTGCGCAAAAATGATGTTAAAGTTACCGCTCAACCTGAAGACAATACATCTAATAATTTATGGGGTGTTTTTGTGTCGTGGTTTCCGATGCTACTTCTTATCGGAGTGTGGATCTTCTTTATGCGGCAGGCAAACTCCGGTAATAACAAAGCAATGAGTTTTGGCAAATCACGCGCCAGATTGGTGGAAAATACCAAAAAAGTTACTTTTGCCGATGTGGCCGGGGCCGATGAGGCTAAACAAGAACTGGAAGAAATAATTGATTTCTTGAAAGATCCCGCTAAATTTCAACGCTTGGGCGGCAAAATTCCAAGAGGCGTGTTGATGGTGGGGCCTCCGGGAACAGGTAAAACTCTTTTGGCCAGAGCGGTGGCCGGTGAGGCCGATGTGCCGTTCTTCTCAATTTCGGGCTCGGATTTTGTGGAGATGTTTGTCGGTGTCGGTGCATCAAGAGTGCGCGATATGTTTGCCCAAGCCAAGAAGAATGCACCGTGTTTGTTGTTTATTGATGAAATTGACGCTGTAGGGCGGCATCGTGGTGCCGGACTTGGCGGCGGCAACGATGAAAGAGAACAAACCTTAAACCAGCTTTTGGTTGAGATGGACGGGTTTGAAGATAAAGAGAACGTGATTGTGATTGCTGCTACCAACAGGCCTGATGTGTTGGATCCGGCGTTGTTGCGTCCGGGGCGTTTTGATAGGCAGGTTACGGTGACCAATCCGGATAAAAAAGGACGCGAGGAAATCTTAAAAGTTCATGTCAAGAAAGTGCCTTTGGCAAAGGATGTAAAATTATCGGTGATTGCGCGCGGAACCCCTGGTTTTTCGGGTGCTGATTTGGCAAACTTGGTTAATGAGGCTGCACTTTTGGCGGCCAGAAAGAACAAAACCAAAGTTACATCAAAAGATTTTGACGAGGCCAAAGACAAGGTTTTGATGGGGGCTGAGCGCAAATCAATGGCAATGGATGATAATGAGAAAAAGCTGACAGCCTATCACGAGGCCGGACATGCTATTTGCTCGTTGTTTGTGGAAGAAACCGACCCGATACACAAGGCGACCATTATCCCAAGAGGAAGAGCTTTGGGTATGGTGCAGCAATTGCCGGAAAAAGACCAGTATTCTTATTCCAAGACCAAAATGTTGTCCAGACTTATTATAATGATGGGCGGCAGAGTGGCCGAGGAATTGAAATTCGGACCGAAAAAAATTACTTCCGGTGCGTCGTCGGATATTGCCGCGGCAACCAATTTGGCTCGCTCGATGGTTACCGAATGGGGAATGAGCGATAAATTGGGGCCGGTTTTGTATGCCGAAAATACCGGTGAGGTTTTCTTGGGCAAGTCGGTTACGCAAAGCCGAAATATGAGTGAGGAAACCGCTAAATTGGTCGATGCCGAGATAAAATCTTTGGTGGTTAATGCTTATCAGGAAGCAACCAAACTTTTGACCGAGCATAAGGCTGATTGGGAAAAGTTGTCGGAAGCATTGATAGAATATGAGACCTTGAGCGGTGAAGAAATCAAAGATTTGCTTGACGGAAAACCGATTAATAAAGATGCCGATGCTCCGGTGGCGCCTGAAAAGCGGACGCAAGCTTCATTACCTGAGCTATAAAAAAGAGAGAGCCTTGGCTCTCTTTTTTTTGGGAGGGGTGAGAAAAAGAAATTTTTGTCTAAAAAGCTTGCAATGATAAATAAAATGTGGTATGGAAGAAATACGAGAAGATATTTTTAGTGCTAATTTTAAAAAATTATCAATATGGAAAAAGAAGTTTTTATTCCGAAAAAAGACGGTGAAGAGTTCATTAATGCTCTTACAAACTTAAATATTGAGAAGATTAATGAGCTGGTAAAAAAGTTCGGCGTTAATGCGCTTATTGGAGATTATGATTATGACAGGTTGGTAGTTGCCCGTCCTCGGAGGCCGTTGGATTTTGTTATCGGCAGGAGTATGGTCGTTGAGAACTGGCTGCGCTCGATAGGCGGTAAAACACAGAAGGAAATGAGCGAAATGGATCTGCAATCTCGCATTGATGCTCTTAAATAAGCGCCGGATAGTGATAAAATTTAAAACGGTGGTTGAGGTATGAAAACTCAAGCACCGTTTGGCTTTTTAAAATCGAATTTGACTTAGGTTGGACAAAAAAGCTGACTTGACTCAAACAGAGTCTGGAAAAGGGTTTGCTAAAATTGAAAAAGTAAAAATTTTTCATTTTTTTTCATTTTTTTGCTTGCAATTTAGTTTGTGATATGTTACAAGAGGCGCGTATCAAAGGGGTTGAGGCGGATTAAAGCCGGCAACCTTTGGGGTATAAAACATAACGCATCCTTAGGTTTTCTCGGTGTTTGCCGGGCGTGCCGCGGTGATAACGGCGGCGGGAGAAATGAAATCATAAGGCTCTGTATAAGGTTTAACTTTTTAGATGGCAAACTTCTAAATTGGTTGAGGTTATGCCGTCTAGTTATAAGGAAAAGTGTTTAAGATGGATACACAAAATATAAGAATTCGCCTGAAGGCTTTTGATCATCGTTTGCTTGATCTTTCTACCAAAGAGATTGTGCATACCGCCAAAAGAACAGGCGCCAATGTCAGAGGTCCGATCCCTCTGCCGACGAGAATCGAAAAGTTTACGATAAACCGTTCTCCGCACGTTGATAAAAAGTCGCGTGAACAGTTTGAAATTCGTACTCATAAGAGACTCTTGGATATCGTAGATCCGACACCGCAAACGGTTGACGCTTTGATGAAGCTTGATTTGGCTGCCGGTGTTAATGTTGAAATTAAGTTATAATGTTAATGTTGGCTTAAGGTGTATTTTTTAAGTCAACCTATTAAGAAAAGGAAAAAATAATAATGCGTACAGGTCTGATTGCAAAAAAACTTGGAATGTCCCGCATTTTTGATGTTGACGGTACTCATGTGCCGGTTACGGTTTTGCAAGTTGACGGCTTGGAAGTTGTTGCAGTTAAAACTCAAGAAAAGGATGGATACAATTCGGTTCAATTGGGTTGCGGCAACATCAAAGCAAAGAACTTGACCAAACCTTTGAAGGGATATTTTGCAAAGGCTAATATTGAGCCGAAGAGCAAATTGGCAGAATTCAGAGTTTCTGATGACTGCTTGTTGTCTGTCGGCGATAAACTATCTGTAGAACATTTTGTTCCGGGTTGTTATGTTGATGTTTGCGGAACATCTATCGGTAAGGGTTTTGCCGGTGTTATGAAACGCCACAACTTTGCCGGTTTGGAAGCATCACACGGTGTATCTATTTCACACCGTTCTCACGGTTCTACAGGACAAAGACAGGATCCCGGTAAAGTATTTAAGGGCAAGAAAATGGCCGGACATATGGGTGATGAGCGTGTTACCGTTCAAAACCTTAAAGTTGTTTCGGTTAATGCCGATAAGGGATTGATTATGGTTAAAGGTGGTGTTCCGGGAAGTGAAAATTCTTGGGTTTATATTACCGATGCTATTAAAAAATCTTCTTCGGTTAAGTTGCCGATGCCTGCCGGTTTGATTAAAGTTGATGAACCTGTTGCAGCTAAAGCCGAGGCTGAAACTCCGGCTGAAAATGCATAAACTATAAGGATGAAGATAATGAAACAGGACATCTTAAATTTAGAAAATAAGGTAGTTGGCTCGATTGAACTTGACAAATCGATTTTCGGTTTGAAAGTTTGTGCCGATATCTTGCATCGTGTTGTGGTTTGGCAATTGGCTAGATTGCAAGCCGGTACTCATAAGACCAAAGGTCGCTCGGAAGTTGCTTTGACTCCGGCTAAGCCTTTCAAACAAAAAGGCGGCGGTCGTGCGCGTCAGGGTTCTCGCAAGGGGCCTCAATTCCGTAAGGGGGGCGTGGTGTTTGGTCCGGTTGTTCGCGATCACTCGCATGATTTGACCAAGAAGTTTAGACAATTGGGTTTGAAAACCGCTTTGTCAGCTAAGGCCAAAGAAGGTAATTTGGTTATTATTGACGAGGCCAAACTGGCTGAGCCTAAAACCAAAGTTTTGAAGAGCAAATTGGAAGCTTTGAACTTGAATAACAGTTTGTTTATTGACGGCAAAGAAGTTGATACCAATTTTGCACTTGCTTCACGCAACATCATAGGTGTTGATATTTTGCCGACTATCGGTGCTAACGTATATGACATCTTGAGAAAAGAGAAATTGGTCTTGACTAAAGATGCAGTTGTTTGCTTGGGAGAGAGATTGAAATGAGTAAGTCTAAAAAAACAAACAATGTAACTGCTAAAATGTATGACACTTTGGTTCGTCCGGTTATTACCGAGAAGTCTATGCTTTCTTCGGAAAACGGAAAAGTTACATTCATCGTTCCTTTGTCTGCCAATAAAGACGAAGTTAAGGCTGCTGTCGAAGCAATCTTTAATGTCAAAGTAAACAAAGTGAATACAATTCGCACAAACGGTAAGGAAAAGGTTTTCCGCGGTCGTTTGGGTCAGCGTTCTGACTATAAAAAAGCCGTGGTTACGCTTGCCGAAGGTCAAAATATTGATGTTACTACGGGGATATAAAAAATGGCATTGAAAAATTATAAGCCCACATCTCCTGGACTTCGTCAGCTCGTTATCGTTGACAGAAGCGAGTTGTACAAGGGTAAACCCGAGAAATCTTTGACTGTCGGTTTAACAAAAACCGGCGGCCGTGATAACTTTGGTCATGTTACCAGTCGCAGAGTTGGTGGCGGTCATAAACGCAAATTACGCGTAATTGACTTTAAACGCAGAAAATTCGATTCAGAGGCTACAGTTGAGAGAATCGAGTATGATCCGAATCGTTCGGCATTTATCGCTTTGATTAGCTATAATGACGGCGAGAAGGCTTATATCTTGGCTCCGCAAAGACTGAAAGCCGGGGACAAGGTTATTTCTTCGGAAAAAGCCGATATTAAGCCGGGCAATGCTATGCCTTTGAAAAATATGCCGGTTGGTACCATCATTCACAATATTGAGCTTAAAGCTGGGAAAGGCGGACAATTGGTTCGTTCGGCCGGATGCTATGCTCAGTTGGTTGGTAAAGATGCCGGTTATGCTCAATTGAAGTTGAGTTCTGGCGAACTGAGGGCTGTTCGTGAAGAGTGTTTGGCAACTGTCGGCGCAGTTTCGAACCCCGATAACCAAAACGTATCGCTCGGTAAAGCTGGCCGTAACCGTTGGCTAGGCAATCGTCCGGTATCACGCGGTGTTGCCATGAACCCAGTTGATCACCCGCATGGTGGTGGTGAAGGTCGTACTTCGGGCGGTCGTCATCCGGTTACTCCTTGGGGTAAGCCGACTAAGGGTTATAAGACTCGTACTAACAAGAAGACGGATAAGTTCATTTTGAGAAGCCGTCATGAAAACAAAAAGAAATAAGGAGATTTGCATATGACACGTTCCGTATGGAAAGGGCCGTTTGTTGATGGCTATCTTCTGAAAAAAGCTGAGGCAGCCAAAGCTTCTAAACGCAATGAAGTGATTAAGATTTGGTCGCGCCGTTCAACCTTGTTGCCGCAATTTGTCGGTTTGACATTTGGTGTACACAATGGTCATAAGTTCATCCCGGTATTGGTTACCGAGGATATGATTGGTCATAAATTCGGTGAGTTTGCGCCGACACGTACTTTCTACGGTCACGCATCCGATAAAAAAGCTAAGAGAGGTGAGCAATGAGTAAGTCTAAGACCGAAAGAAGAGTAGAGGCTAATGAGGCTTTGGCTATTTGCCACTCTATTCGCACTTCTCCGCGCAAGCTGAATTTGGTTGCTCAATCAATTAGAGGTTTGAGCGCTTCTAAGGCTGTTGCCGAGCTCAGCTTTTCGAAGAAAAGAATCGCTAAGGCAGCGTTGGCTGTGTTGCAATCTGCAATTGCCAATGCCGAGAATAATCACCAGCTTAATATCGATAAGCTTTTTGTTAAAGAAGCCTATGTCGGTAAGGGCTTAGTTATGAAACGTATGCACGCACGTGGTCGCGGCAGAGGAGCAAGAGTTTTGAAACCTTTCTCTAACATGACCATTATCGTTGCAGAGCGTGGGGAGTAATCTAATGGGACAAAAAGTAAATCCTACCAGTCTTCGTCTTGGAGTTAACCGTACTTGGGACTCTCGTTGGTATGCTGATGACAAATATGCAGATTACCTTCACGAAGATGTTAAAATTAAAGAGTTCTTGAAAGAAAAATTGGCTCAGGCCGGTATCAGCAAGATTGTTATTGAACGTCCTGCCAAAAAAGCCAGAGTTACAATTCATTCTGCAAGACCCGGTGTTGTAATTGGCAAGAAAGGTCAGGATATTGAGGTTTTGAGAAAAGAAATCCAAAAAATGACCGATTCAGAAGTTCAATTGAACATCTTGGAAGTTAGAAAACCTGAGTTGGATGCACAATTGGTTGCAGACAGTGTTGCTCAGCAGTTGGAACGCCGCGTGGCTTTCCGTCGTGCGATGAAACGCGTTATGCAGTCAGCTTTGCGCTTGGGTGCCGAGGGAATTAAGGTTGCTTGCTCGGGACGTTTGGGCGGTGCCGAAATTGCCAGAACCGAACATTATCGTGAGGGCAGAGTTCCTTTGCACACTTTGCGTGCTGACATTGATTATGCTACCTCAACAGCTCATACAACTTATGGTGCCTGCGGCGTTAAAGTTTGGATCTATAAGGGCGAAATTATGGCTCATGATCCGATGGCTCAGGACAAAAAGTTGGCTGAACAGAAATAATGGGTGAATAGAAATGTTAAGTCCAAAGAGATTAAAATTCCGCAAACAGCATAAGGGCCGTATTCACGGTCTGGCCAAGGGCGGATCAGAATTAAATTTTGGTTCATATGGCTTGAAAGCTTTGACACCTGATCGTATTACGGCGCGCCAGATTGAGGCTGCTCGTCGTGCGATTACTCGTGAAATGAAAAGGTTGGGCCAGTTGTGGATCAGAATTTTCCCGGATGTTCCGGTGTCGGATAAACCGGCTGAGGTTCGTATGGGTAAAGGTAAAGGCTCGGTTGAGTTTTGGGTTGCCAGAGTTAAACCGGGACGCATCTTGTTTGAGTGCGGAGGCATTGATGAAGCTACGGCTCGTCAGGCTTTGGCCTTGGGCGCTGCGAAATTGCCGATTAAAACCAAGTTTGTGAAAAAACTTAATTCGGAACTGGGAGCAGAATAATGGTAAAAACTAAAGATCTTCGTGCTATGAGTTTGGATGAGCTTGAAGGGAAGTTGCTGGAGTGCAAAAAAGAGCAATTTAACTTGAGAGTTCAACAATCTACCGGACAATTGCAAAATACAGCTCAGCTGGCAAAAGTTCGCAAAGAAATAGCTCAAATCAACACGCTCATCACTGAGCGCAAGAAGAATTAATTAAAGGAGAAATATTATGCCTAAAAGAATTCTTCAAGGTGTTGTTGTTAGTGATAAGCAGGACAAAACCGTCGTGGTCAGTGTAGAGCGTCAGGTTATGCACCCTGTTTATAAAAAATTCATCAAGAGAAGCAAAAAATATGCCGCTCATGATGAGAATAATCAGTTCAAAGTCGGTGATACCGTTCGCATTGAAGAATGCGCTCCGAAATCTAAGACAAAAACTTGGACTGTACTCGTTGATAACGCCTAAGAGAAAAGGAATTAGAAAATGATACAGATGCAAACCAACCTCGATGTCGCCGACAACTCTGGTGCTCGTCAGGTGCAGTGCATTAAAGTTCTTGGCGGTTCCAAGAGAATGCACGCCTCTGTTGGCGATGTTATCGTGGTCTCGATTAAAGACGCGATTCCAAAGGGTCGTGTTAAAAAAGGTGATGTTCACAAAGCTGTGATTGTTCGTACGGCCTCTGACATCAGACGTAAAGACGGATCGGTTATCCGTTTTGATAAAAATGCTGCTGTTCTCATCAATAAGGACGGTGAGCCAATCGGTACTCGTATCTTTGGCCCTGTTACAAGAGAACTCAGAAACAAGAAATTTATGAAAATTATTTCATTAGCACCGGAGGTATTATAATGCCTAAGTTGAAAATTAAAAAGGGCGACCAAGTTGTCATTTTGTCAGGTGATGATAAAGGCAAAACTGGTGAAGTATTGAAAGCAATGCCGAAAGAAAACAAGGTGGTTGTGCAAGGTGTAAACTTGGTTAAAAGACACACCAAGCCGAGCCAGACAAACCCCGGCGGTATTGTTTCGAAAGAAGCACCTATTAATGCTTCTAACGTGGCTTATGCTAAAGACGGAAAACCGTCGAAAATCGGCTACAAGGAAGTTAAGGGTAAAAAAGTGCGTTTTGCTCGTAAAACCGGTGACGTAATCGATTAATGGGAGAAAAATTTATGGCAAATTTTGAAGATTTATACAATCAGGTCATAAAAAAATCTCTTGTGGAAAAATTCGGTTACAAAAACCCACATGAGATTCCTAAGTTGACAAAGATTGTTTTAAATATCGGTGTCGGTGATGCCGTTACCGATAAAAAGAAACTGAACAATGCTGTTGAGGAGCTTGCTTTAATCGCCGGACAGAAACCGGTGGTTACCACAGCGCGCAAATCAATTGCTACATTTAAGCTTAGAGAGGGAATGCCGATCGGCTGCAAGGTTACTTTGCGTTCTACCAGAATGTATGAGTTCTTGGAGAGATTGGTTAATATGGCATTGCCGCGTGTAAGAGACTTTCATGGTATTACAGGAAAGAATTTTGACGGCAGAGGTAACTTTGCTTTCGGAATTAAAGAGCAGATTATCTTCCCTGAGATTAACTATGATAAGGTTGAAAATATCAGAGGTATGGATATTTGCATCTGCACTTCGGCCAAAACCGATGAAGAGGCTAAGGCCCTTCTGCTTGGTTTTAACCTACCTTATAAGAAATAAGTGGAGAGAGAGTTATGGCAAAAACAAGTTCAGTTTATAGAAACTTGAAAAGAGCTGAAATGGCAAAGAAGTATGCTTCACGCCGCAATAAGCTCAAAAAGATAGTTATGGACAAGACCATCTCTCCGGAAGAGAGATTCCAGGCTACTCTTAAATTGGCTGAGATGCCGCGCAATTCTGCAAAAATCAGATACAGAAATCGTTGCAAATTGACGGGGCGTTCTCGTAGTGTTTACCGGAAATTCGGTTTGTCGCGTGTTGAGTTGCGCGATATGGCAAGCTTTGGTGAAATTCCGGGGTTGGTTAAATCAAGCTGGTAGGAGATTCGAATATGTCAATGACAGATCCTTTGGGCGATATGCTCACACGCATTAGAAACGCACAAAGAGCTAAGAAGAGTGAAGTCGTATCACCTGCTTCTCGCTTGCGTGAAAATGTGTTGGAAGTTTTGAAAAAAGAGGGATATATTTTGGGCTATGAAAAGACCAATGTCCGTCCCGGTATTGATGAACTTCATATTAAATTGAAGTACCATGAGGGTGCTTCGGTAATTACGGAAATTTTCCGTGTATCTACTCCGGGCAGAAGAGTTTATTCTTCGGTTAAGGATTTGCCCAGAGTTTATAACGGACTTGGCATTTCCATTATTTCGACCCCGCAAGGTGTTATGAGCGACAATGACGCGCGTAAGGCCAATGTCGGCGGCGAGATTTTGTGCCAAGTATTTTAAGGGGAGAAACAAGATATGTCTAGAGTTGGAAAATATCCGGTTGTTGTCCCTGAGGGCGTTAATGTTACGGTTGATAACGGCAATGTGTCGGTTAAGGGCAAAAATGGCGAATTGTCTTGCCATTATGACGTTGATCATATAGCCGTGGCATTGGAAAACGGTAAGGTTGTTGTTACTCCTAAGGCCGAGACCAAACAGGCTCGTGCTTTGTGGGGAACAACCAGAGCCAACATCAACACTTTGATTAAAGGTGTCAGCGTTGGTTTTACAAAAGAATTGGAGCTGGTCGGCGTTGGTTATAAAGCCCGCGTTGAAGGAAATAAGTTGGTTTTGTCTTTGGGTTTTTCGCATGATGTGGTTATTGAAACTCCCAAAGGTTTGAAGATTACTTGTGTTTCGCCTACGCAAATCAGCATCTTTGGTGCAGATAAGCAACTTGTCGGTCAGACGGCGTCGGAAATTCGTGACTGGAGAAAGCCTGAGCCTTATAAAGGAAAAGGTGTTAAATATGTCGGCGAATATGTACGTCGTAAAGAAGGCAAGAAGAAATAAGGATAATTGAAGATGAGTACACCAAAAGAATTGTTTGAAAAGAGAAAAGGCCGTATTCGGTCTGCTCTGAAAAAAGCTGCAAACGGCAAGATGAGATTGTCGGTATTTCGCAGCGGAAAACATATGTATGCTCAGATTATTGACGATGTTAAAGGCGTTACGGTTGCTGCTGCTTCGACTTTGGATAAGGAAGTCAGAGACAGCTTGAAAAAGACCGCTAATATTGAAGCTGCCGGTTGTGTCGGTAAGCTGATTGCCGAACGCGCCGTCAAGTCTGGTGTAACAGAGGTTGTCTTTGATCGCGGCGGCTATATCTATCATGGCCGTGTCAAAGCTTTGGCTGATGCAGCACGCAGTGCTGGTTTGAAATTCTAAGGGAGAGTAAGAATGGCACAACAAGCTGTAGAACAACGCCGTAATAATAAGGCTGAGAAAAAAGATGAATTGGTTGAGAAACTGGTTCATGTAAACCGTGTGGCCAAAACCGTTAAGGGCGGACGCACAATGTCGTTTGCCGCGGTTGTGGTTGTCGGTGATCAAAAAGGTCGCGTAGGTTATGGTTCGGGTAAGGCTGCGGAAGTTCCGGAGGCTATTACCAAAGCCACCAACGAGGCTAAGAGAAATATGATCCGCATTCCGCTTCGGGAAGGCAGAACTTTGCACCATGATGTTTCGGGGCGCTTTGGCGCAGGAAAAGTTTATTTGAGAACTGCTCCTGCCGGTACTGGTGTTATTGCCGGTGGTCCGATGCGTGCGGTATTTGAAGTTTTGGGTGTTCAAGACGTGGTTGCCAAGTCGGTCGGATCTAACAATCCGTACAACATGATTAAGGCTACTTTTAACGCTCTTGAATCGATTAATTCGCCGAGAATGGTTGCGGCTAAGCGCGGCAAAAAAGTCGGCGATATCGTATCGCGCCGTGAAAACTCAAACTCTAAAACAGTTGCAGAGGAGGCTTAATCAATGGCTAAGAAAACTATTAAGGTTACGCAAATTGCAAGCCCGATCGGCAAGCCGAAAGACCAGAGAGCAACTCTTATCGGTCTTGGGCTAAACAAGATGCACAAGGTTTCTGAACTGGAAGATACTCCGGCTATCCGCGGGATGATTAAGAAAGTTCAGCACTTGGTTAAGGTTGAAGAATAGTAAAGGATTGCAAAAGGGCTGTCATGCTTGGAATTTTATCGCTTGTGTAGCTATTTGTACACCGCACTCTAAAATCCCTGCGCAGCACAGCCCTTTATCAACCCTTTTTCAGAGTATAAAATTAAGTTTTATTTGATAGGATTAAAACAATGAAACTCAACGAAATTAGAGATAACGAAGGCGCCAGAAAACCTCGCAAACGCGTTGCTCGCGGTATTGGCAGCGGATCGGGCAAAACTGCCGGTCGCGGTCAGAAAGGTCAGAAATCACGCTCGGGCGTTGCCGTTAACGGTTTTGAAGGCGGCCAGATGCCTGTTTATCGCAGACTTCCGAAACGTGGTTTCAAAAATCACTTTGCTAAGGAATTTGCCGTGGTTAATTTGGATACCATCCAAAAGGCAATTGATGCCGGAAAATTGAAGACCGAGGATATTAATATTGAGGCTTTGCTCAAGGCCGGTATCGTGTCGGATAAGATGGACGGGGTTCGTTTGTTGGCCAGAGGTGCTATTACCTCGAAGGTTAGCGTAAGCGTTAACTCGGCATCAAAGTCGGCGGTTGCCGCGGTTGAAAAAGCCGGTGGTAAGGTTAATATTGTCGCCTAAGACTTTTGGTCTGAAGCTGATATAAAAAGCGGTTCATGAGAATGAGCCGCTTTTTTGTGGTTTGAAAAAAAACTTGCATTTAAGGGTGGTGAATTGTATATCTTTTGTATCAAGAATAATTATTAAATTTTTTATGTTTATGAAAACAATTGTTATTGGTGGTTTTATACTGGCTCTGATTGAAGTCTTGATAGCTATGCTTATGGCCTGGGGGCGTCAAGTAACGGTTGCTATTTATTTTCTTATTGCCGCAGGAATAACAGCAGGGTTGGCTGTAATTCTGATGATTGTTCAGATGGTGATTATGGAGATAAAATTGAGAAAAATGAGTCGTTAGATGAGAGATGAAAAAGTGGTTTCGTTTGAGAGAAACCACTTTTTTGTTTTTTTAGGGCAAAAAGGTTATTTTATATCTTGTAGATCAAATTTTAGTTTTTTGCCATAAAACTTAATGAGGCGAAGATAGTGATGAGAGCTTAGGTTTTTGCCTTGTTCTATTTGGTTTATCATGCTAAGGGATAACGGGGTTTGTAAAGCGACATCTTGGAGACTTAAGCCCTTTTGTTTTCTTAGGGCTATTAGTTGCGGCGCAAGTTCTTCGCGCATAATCTTTTTTAGGTTCATCAGTTTTAACTCCTTATTTTGCTTAATTAAAACAAAACCGCCGTTGTTAAAAAAACAAAGGCGGGGAGCTAACAAACTGTACACGAACAGTCAGACTTATTCGTCATGCAAAGCATGCTTATTTCGTCTACTCCCCAAGAGGAGTTTTTTCGTGTAAGATGTTTGTTAGACACCACCTAGGGCAACTCGCCTTAGGCAAGATTAATTTAGAAGACTAATCGGCGTTTGGCAAGTGGTTTTTTATAAAACTGGAATGGAACAGTTTTTGTGTGGGGTTATGCTGATAAAGTAGTTGCATTAAAAAAAATATCGTGTATTAATAATCTAGATTTGGCGGACTTGGGGTTTTTAAGTCCGGATTGGTATTTTAAAAAAAATAAGGATAGTTGAAAATGGTATCATTGGCAGAAAAAATGGCCGCAAATGTTGATATGTCGGCCTTTAGCAAAGCTGAGGAATTGAAGAAAAGACTGTGGTTTACGGTGTTGGCTTTGATCGTATTTAGGGTTGGTACGTTTGTGCCGTTGCCCGGTATTGATCCGACAATAGTATCTGAACTGTTTGCCAGAAATTCGGGTGGGTTGCTTGGTATGTTTAATATGTTTGCCGGTGGTGCCTTGGAGCGTATGACTATATTTGCGCTTAATATTATGCCTTATATCTCGGCATCAATCATTGTGCAATTGGGACAATCGATTATTCCGTCTTTGCAATCTTTGAAAAAAGAAGGCGAGGCCGGACATCGCAAGATTACCCAATATACCCGCTATTTGACGGTTTTGATTACCATTATTCAAGGTTATGGTATTGCGGTTGGTTTGGAGAGTATGAGTAACTCGGCCGGAATGTCTGCCGTATTGCTGCCGGGGGCTGTGTTTAAGTTTACAACAATAGTATCTTTGGTTGGCGGTACGATGTTTATTGTATGGCTGGGGGAGCAGATTACGGCAAGAGGTGTCGGCAATGGTTCATCGCTTATCATTACGGTGGGTATTATTGCCAATATTCCATCTGCTTTGGCTCAGACTTTTGAATTGGGCAGAGTTGGTTCGATGTCGGCAGGGGTCATTTTGATGTTGTTGGTGATGGCGGTTGCTTTGATTTATCTCATTATCTTTGTTGAGAGAGCTCAGCGCAAAATCATTATTCAATATCCCAAGCGCCAGGCAATGGGCAGAATGGGAGCGGCCGAAAGTTCACACCTTCCTTTGAAGATTAACCCGACGGGTGTTATTCCGCCGATCTTTGCCAGCTCGTTGTTGTTGCTACCGATTACGGTTGCCAATTTGAGTGCCGAGAACGGGCCGGCTTGGGTGCAGACTTTGTCGCAGATGTTGGGACATGGTCAGCCGCTGTATTTGGCACTTTATGCCTTTTTGATTGCGTTCTTTGCTTTCTTTTATACCGCAATGGTGTTTACTCCGGAAGAAACAGCTGAGCATTTGACAAAACACGGCGGATGTGTGGCCGGGATCAGACCGGGCCAAAACTCGGCGGTAGATTTGGACGTTGTG
>CASDRW010000038.1 GCA_949283275.1 uncultured Pseudomonadota bacterium | reverse complement strand
CATGATTTCTTGTTTTGCTATTTTGCAATAATCCAATATATGTATGTTGGACGGACAAACATATGCACAGCAGAATCATTCTATGCTATCTCCGGCATGAAGTTTGCGCAAGTATTCTGCCGTGTCGTTAAAACTTATGGCTTGCTTGATGGCAAACGGACGAAGCCCTGCCGGACAACTTAGAGCACATTTGCCGCAACGAATGCAGCTTGATGCTTCTTTCTTGCTGAAATTTTCGTCCTTAAGAAGCAGTATACCCGATGTTAGCTTGGTAACCGGAGCTGATGTATTGACAATGGCATTGCCCATCATAGGACCGCCCAAAACTATTTTGTGAACATCAGTGCTCAACCCTCCGGTGACCTCTATCAAATCAGAAACCGGCGTGCCTACCCTAACCTTATAATTGCCGGGATGTAAACATCCGTCACCGGAAACGGTTACAATACGCTCAAACAACGGTTTGTTTTTTAATACCGCTTCATAAACTGCAAAAACCGTGCCGACATTTTGAACTATACAGCCGACATCTATGGGCAATTTGCCCAGGGGAAGCTCTTTGCCGGTAATTGCCTTTATAAGCTGTTTTTCTCCTCCTTGGGGATATTTGGTGCGGCATACCTTAACGTTGACACCTATATAGCGCTTGCTTAAATTAGTTAAAATCTCAATTGCACGAGGTTTGTTTTCATCAATGGCAATAATGGCGTTTTGTATTCCTAATGCCCGGTTGATTACTCTGGCTCCCATAATGATTTCTTCGGCATGCTCTACCATTAATCTGTCATCGGCGGTCAAAAAAGGCTCACATTCAATGCCGTTTATAATCAACAACTCAACCTTTTTACCCTCGGGAACAGAGGTCTTTATCGGTGTGGGATAGCCGGCACCGCCCATGCCGACAATACCGCCTTCCCTTATCTTGGTGATAATCTCTTCTTGCGTCAGATTGATCTCTTTAATGACCTCAGGTTTGCGGTTAACTGATTTTTCCCATTTGTCACCTTCGGTTTTGATGGTTATCATCTTTTCTTCGTAGCCGCTTGCTGACGGTAAATCTTCAATTTTTATAACCTCGCCGGAAACGGAAGAATGAACGTCTGATGAAACAATGCCGTCGGCATCGGCCAATAAAGTGCCTACTTTTACTTTGTCTCCTTTGGATACCAAAATTTTGGCCGGTGATCCGATATGCTGCTTTACCGGAATATTGACAATCTCGGGGATTTGAGCCTCGACTATTGGGCAATCAGCGGTTATTTTATATTTTTCAATATGCAGGCCGCCCATCGGAAATGTATATTCTTTAATCATGAATCCTCTCTTTATAAATGATGGCTGAGGTCGGACAGTTTTGGGCTAATTCGGCCCCAAACTCTCCGGCGTCTACCTCCGGAGGAATATAGGAAAGATTGTTTTCAATCTTTATCTTGTCGCAGATTTTGGCGCATTTCATGCAGCCAATACAAGCTTTGGAGCAATTTTTACGAGCAACCGCCCCTTTTTGTTTGTTGCGGCAGGCAACATAGACCATGCCGCCAGCCAGACTCTGAGGACGAATCTCAAACAAACCGCGCGGACATATCTTGACACAGGCTCCGCAAGAAGTACACTTCTTGCTGTCAACAACCGGCATGCCGCTTGCCTCATCAAACGACAAAGCTCCGAATTTGCACACCTTTACACAATCGCCCAAATGCAAACATCCATCCGGACAACCACTCTGTCCGCTTGAAATACGATTGGCAATGCGGCAGGAACTTACGGCTTCATAGTTTACTTTGGCCGGAGCATTCTGACAATTGCCTTGACAGCGTAAAACAGCAACGGTGGGGGCCTTGTCGGTGGCTGCAAACCCCCTTAGAGAGGCAATTTTCTGCATTACTGCCGCCCCGCCTACCGGACAATATAAATTGGCAAACGATGCCTCATCGGCTCTGGCACAGGCCGTGGCAAAGTCGGCACATCCGGCTTTGCCGCATGCACCGCAATTGGCCTGCGGTAAAGCGGCTGCTATACTTATTACCATTTCATCGGTTTTGACGGCAAATCTTTTGGATACAATGTACAATACTAATGCGGCAATAAAGGCCGTGCCGCCGAGGATAAGTATGTTTAGCAATATCAAATCATCCATTTGCTTTGTGCCTTATAATCTTAAATTTAATATCTGAGGTAATTTTACTTCTCATCAAGAATAAAACAAAATAATAAGGAATCAAGACAATTATGCCAGATATTCCGCTCTTAAAATCATCGAATCCTATAAACTGAAGTCCGATAATTGTTGCAACCAACAAAATAAGCGGTATGACATAGGCGTAAATGACTGCTTTTATTCCACCGGTTAGCGATGTTGCAATATCCACCTCCTCGCCTATTTTAAGGGTTGAGACTTTGGGGTCTTTGATGACAATAATCTTTTCTTTGCTCTCGCTTAAACCGCAAACTCCCTTGGCCAAGCAAGAAGAACACGCACTTTGGCTTGTTATCTTCAACTCTACAACATCGCCTTTGATACTGATTATGCGAGCCTGATGTCTTATTTCCTCCATAAGTTTATTCCTCAAAAATTGCTTTGGCCGCGCTTGAAAGATTGGGCTTTAGATTATTGTCAAATATTATGACTTTGAGGTCATATTTATTGGCAAAAGCCAAGCCCTCTTCTACCCCCATGGCCATAATTGCCGTGGCGTAGGCATCGGCGTACATACAAGAATCGTGAAAAACACTGACCGATAGGGCATCGGTTTGAACAGGACGACCGGTCTTATAAGAAATGGTATGGGCCAAAATATTGCCGTCTTGCTTATAAAAATTACGATAGTTGCCTGAGGTGGCGACCGCTAAATTGCTGATTGAAACAACCATTACATTGTCATAAGCGCCTGATTGCGGACGATTGATGCCTATGTTCCAAGCATCGCCTTGGTCAGAACGAGAACCGCTTACTTTTATTTCTCCGCCGATTTCTATCATGTAATCATGATATCCTTTGCTTGAAAGAAGCTCGGCAACTTTATCGACTCCGTATCCCTTGGCTATGGCCGAAAGATTGATATAGGTTGCGGAATCTTTTTTGCGCAGTTGCTTGAAATCTTTTGAAAATACCAATTTGTCAAAACCAGATGTCTTTAGGGCTTGAGTTATTTCTTGAGACGATGGATTTTTCATATCTCCGGCGCCAAAACCCCACAAATCTATAAGTTTGCCAAGTGTCGGATCAAACCAGCCTTGTGATTGCTCATGGACTTTTGCCGCCGCTGCCATAACTTCTGCCATATCTTGAGATAAAGGTATGTCTATTCCTTTATTGCTGCGATTAATTTGCGATATTTCGCTTGTTTCATCAAATACCGACATCGACCGATTTACCTTATCAAGCTCTGATGCAATTTCGGCACTTATATTTTTATCAGTATTTTTGGTTCTGATTTTTATTGTGTAGTAGGTGCCAAAAATGTTTCCCTTTATAATCTGCTGGTTGGGAGAATAAAAATATATCCCGATTGCTGATGCTACCACAACAACCAATATTGAAATGTAACCAAAAATACGCATATTTATACCTTGCATAAATGTGAAGTAGTTTTTTACAAAACATAAAAAATGTTTTATCGTTAACGGGATATAAAGTCAACAACTCAAGTATTTTTATATATAAGGGGCTATACCATGCTTGATAAAATAATCAATAAATTCAAACTGTTAATCGCAGAATATCGCAATTCTGAATTTTGCAAAAATGCCAAATGCACCAAAGAGGCTTGGCAGAAAAAAGTAAATTCTTGGGGAAAAGAATTATATAAAAATGGAATTAACGCCAACATGATTTCAATCTTTGGTTTTGTTATCGGTATGATGGCGATAAACTTTTTGGCGATGAATATGTATTTTGAGGCTTTGATGTGTATCCTGATTAACAGATTTTGCGATGTTTTGGACGGCGCGGTGGCCAGGTGCGAAAAAGCAAATAAATTCGGCATATTTTTGGATGCTTGTTTGGATTTTATCTTTTACGCCGGAGTTATTTTTGGATTTGCGCTTGCTAATCCGGAAGAAAATGCCGTGGCGGCTTGCTTCTTGCTGTTTGGGTTTACGGCTTCGGCCTCGGCTATGTTGGCGTATGGTGTCGTAACATATGATAACAGAGTAACAAAAGAACAAGAAACGCTTAATGCCTCGCCTTTTTATTTGGGCGGTATGGCGCAAGGATTTGAGACTTTGATTGCTTTTGTGTTGTTGTGTATTATGCCGTTTGCCTTTTTGCCGATTGCCATTGCTTTGGGATGCTGGTGCCTTATAAAAGCTTTGATCATAATTTCTTCGGCTTATTATAAACTGGTAATCTTGGAAAAAAGCAAAAAATAATGAGGTGGTTTTTTGCGCTTTTGCTGGTTATTTTGTTATCTCCGTTGCCGACAAAAGCGGCAGATGAGATAGATATAGAAACTTTTACCCGTTATGATAAGGACGGATTGTTTGAAGCGCTGATTGAATTTGATATTAAGCCGGGGTGGCATATCTTTGCACCTTATGAACAAGAGTTCGGCTCGCCGCTTACCATAAAATGGCGTTTGCCCGAGGGTGCAACAATCTTGGAAGAAAGTTTTAGCAAAACCAAGCATTATACTCTTGATGGATTGTCTTTTGACGGATATGAAGGAAAAGCTTTTTATAAAACAACAATCAAAACTCTTGAACCTGTTGATGAATTTGATGCGGTAATTAATTGGCTGGCTTGTAAAGACGAGTGTATCAGAGGGCAAAAGATGCTAACAATATTGCCGATTGATACCATAGATTTTGACAAGATTATTGATAACGCCAGTAAGAGCTTTGCCGATGAGCAATCTTTGCCACCAATAAACTGGTTGATTATTTTGGCAATGGCTTTTGGGGGCGGAATCATTCTTAACCTTATGCCTTGTGTGTTGCCGATTTTGAGCATAAAAATAATCTCTTTAGCCGAGGTGAAAAAAAGAACGCGCCATTTTGAGGCTTGGTTTTATACCTTGGGCGTGGTGGTTTCGATGTTGGCAATGGCTACATTATTAATGGTTGTGAGAAAAACAGATGCGGCCGCCAACTGGGGATTTCAAATGCAATCACCGTGGTTCGTCGGAATTATGCTGATTATCTTTATCATTTTGGCCTTGATGATGCTTGATATTGTGAATTTTAAATATGCTTGGCTGAATAAGCTCTCGTTATTAAAATTTGACGGGGTGAAAACCAATGCTTTTATGACCGGATTGCTGGCGGTGTTGATTGCCAGTCCTTGCTCGGCTCCGTTTATGGGGGCTGCTATCGGGTATGCCTTGATGGCTCCGGTTTATATCTATTTTCCGGTATTTTTGGCTCTGGGGATAGGATATTCCCTGCCCTTTGCGTTACTGGCTTACTCGCCCAAATTGCATCATAAAATACTGCCAAAACCCGGTAAATGGATGGTTGTTTTGAAAAAAATACTCAGCATCCCAATTGTGCTTACTTGTTTGTGGTTGGCATGGATTTTGGCAACACAAACAGGAATTATACAACCTAAAGAAAATGTCGCGTGGGAAGAATACTCCGATATTAAAGTCAGAACCGCACTGGAAAATAAACAGCCGGTATTTATTGATTTTACCGCCAAATGGTGTATTACCTGTTTGGTTAATAAAAAAGCGGCTTTGCAATCGGATAAATTAAAAAAATTAGCCAAGAAAAAAAATATTCTCTTACTTAGGGCCGATATTACCGATCAAAACGTAATAGCTTCTGCTGGGCTTAAAAGTTATGGCCGGGCAAGCGTGCCACTTTATATATATTATAACGGCAAATCAACAGATTATGTCGTTTTGCCGCAAATATTGACACCACAAATTTTGGAAGAATATTTGCAATAGCTTGGCCTCCCCCTTTTTATTTGGAAGTCAATAATTATATCTTCCGATTAAACGGAGATATGAAAATGAAATTATTTAAACATAACAATACCGATATCAAAAAAATTATTACCGCAATATGGGATTTTTGGACCAGCAAAACCGGGGCTTTTTTGTTGGCGGTGTCCGCAATTGTCATTGGTTGGTATCAATTTTATATTAATAGACCGATTTTGAAATATGATACCGAAACAATATCTTTTATCTCTTCGCAAAACGACAATGACTACAAAGTAAATGTCCATGGCAAAGAATATGATGACCTATACCTTACAAGAGTTACTTTGCAAAATAAAGGCGCCTCGGCCCTGTCAGGGAAAGATGTGTCAAAAATCGGGCATAATCCGATAAGAATTGTTGTTCCCGATGATGCCAAGATGGTGCATTTTACGCTGGATAAGACCATAACCACACCTGATTTGACAGCAAGCTTAAAGAAAATTGACGGTGATTTGGTGATTGAGTTTGACTTTTTGAACTCTGATTATCAAATCGGGGCATCAATTTTGCATGAAAACCCAAATGCCAAATTTAAGGTTGAAGGAAGCGCGCTTAATGTCAACTCCATCACAAAAGAATGGAGCGACAAGCAAATCAAATTTTGGACATTTTGGATTATGGGCGGGCTATACCTCATATTGGTGGCGCTTTATCTCTACAACCACATCAAAAGAAAATTTAAATTGAGGAGAAATTAATGACTTTTGGTTTGTTGGGCCATGGCGATAGTTACGGCATGCTCCCAAGGTAAGGTTTTGCCAGCCTTTGAGTTAGGCTTATTTAAGGCCACTAATTTTCCGTCTTGCTCAACAATGTTGTATTTGGCAATTAATTCACCAGCAATATCCGGAGATAACTGCCCTACTATACTTTCTTTTAGATTAGAGGCGGTAAATTTTGATTTGATCTCCGCATTAACCTCTGTCAATTCACGCACAACAAAAGTCCCATCCTCATTTTCCAGAGGATTGCGGGTGTGTTTGTTGGGATAAAGATAATACTTCAAATCTTTGCTGCCGATAATATTTTTATTGAGGCATAATATGTCGGCCATATTGGCTTCATATAGCCAACCAGTAAAACCGTTGCGGTTAAGCAATCCAAAGTTGCGCTTACCTCCAACATTACGATAATAGGAAAAAGCTTCACGAACTTTGTAGTCATCATTGACAGCGCAGCAAACTTTGGAACTTTTAAATTTACCTTCGTCATTGTTATAAATGAACATCTCAACCGCCAATAATTGCTCTGCCGATAATTCGCGATTGATGTACTTAAGTTGCGGATATACGTATTTTTCCAAATGCCTTTTGACTGCAGCTACGGCCTCATCATGTGTAACCTTAGTGTTTTTGTTAACCAAAGTACCGTCGGCTAATACACGAGAACCATATCCTACTGTGTATTTGCCTGCCGAACAACGATATGCTTTTTCGTGATATCCCTCATAACCTGATAACAGAAAGATAAACTCTTTTTCAAATCCTTTGGCGGTTTTGTAGTTTTGATAAAAAGTCTCATCTGTAGTATTATATTTGGCAAAAAAAGCCTCTTTTGCTTTTTGCTCGGCCAGTTTTTGATCCTCTATTTCTTGTTTTAATCTGACGTTGTCTTTAATGGCCGGAGTTATTTTCATACCTCCCCAAACACTGAGCGGAATGAGGGCTTTTAATGCGCCTTTGCGGATATAAGGCAACGCTTTTTCATCAATATAGTTTTTAAGTTTGCCTTTATCTTGGTTATTTCTTTTGGCAAAACGTACTTTTTTATCAAGCAGATAGACCGCAGCTGGCAGAGCTCCCGCAGCACCGGCCAAAATATTTAGGGTTTGCTCACCACTCCATTTGAAAGTTTGAGCCAAACCTTGTCCAATTTTTTTGAAACAGTATTTGGTATGAAGCTTATCAAGCTCTTCGAGAACTTTCTTGTCAAGAGTCACGGCAAAATGTTGTTGAGGATGTTCTTTTTGGGCTCTGGCGGTTTTTCTGATGGCCGATAAATATTGGCGCCTGGCTTTTTTGAGCGATTTTGCTATAATTTCCTCAGGTGATAAGCCTTGTTTTGTTTGCTTGAACTTGGGACTAATAAAAAAATCTCCAAGATTTTCTTCGGTTTTAGCATGAGCTAAAATCTTTTTTATTCTTGGTGATGGATTACTATTGTCTGAGCTAATTTTTTGAATACCTGTTATTTTGACATTTAGAGGTTCTAGCTCTTTGTTTTCATAATCTTTGTAGTATTCATCTTGAAATGAGAAAAGATGCTCAATAAACTTATCGGCATCGCCTTTATAGCTGGCAGGTAAAACAAAACTTTGGTTTCCAACTATTACATAATCAAGCCCCTGTCCTTGGGCATATTCTGCGGCAACAAATTGTTCGTGGTTTTTCATGGTCCAACCTTTGAAAATACATCATTCTTTTATATATAATAGCATAATATTAACATATTGCAAACATTTTTTGGACAAAATAGCCGCAAACAGATTGTCAAATTCGAAGTTACCCCAAAAATTATTTTTGTAATAATTACATTTTTTCAATATGATAGCCAGTGTTTTAGAGTTATATACAGGCAAAATTCAATCAACTGATTGACTTTTTGATTGTTTAGTATATTATCCCAAAAGCACAGCGAATAATTATACTTGGTATAGTATCTTTGAGGAAACTATAGCGCTTGAAAGTGCGTACTTTACAGATACTGCAAAATACGGTTTATTTAATTATATTATAAAACAACTTTGAGGGTATAAATATGGAACAGGAATTCATTAAGGAACTAAAAATAAACGATATCTTGACTTTGTTGCCGCATCGCTATCCTTTTTTGCTGGTTGACAAGGTTGGGATTATTAAGGAAGGTGAAGAAGGTATCGGTTTTAAGAACATAACCGTAAACGAACCACAATTTACCGGACATTTTCCCGAGAATCCTATTATGCCTGGTGTGCTTATTATGGAAGCTATGGCGCAAACTTGCGGTCTGGTGGTTAAAGACTTTGTCGGCGGCGGAAACGACAAGGCTGTTTTGTTTATGGGAATTGATGAAGCTAAATTCCGCAAACCTTTTTTGCCCGGCGATGTTATGGAAATGCATGTGGTCAAAGAAAAAGAATGCCGCGGCGTCTATCGGTTTAAATGCCAGGCTAAATGCAATGGTGTTTTGCATGCCGAGGCTATATTGACTGCTTTGATGAGCCGGTAGGATTTTTTAAGGATATTGAAATGGCTGACAAAACTATCTATCTGGACTTTGAGGAGCCTATCTATAAGCTTGAGAGCAAAATACAGGAATTGAAGTCTTGTTGTGACGACAAGCTTGCTAAGGATTTCAACAAAGAAATCAGTAATTTAGAGAAAAAAGTTCAACAAATGCTTAAAGAAACCTACTCCAAGCTTACTCCTTGGCAGAAGGTTTGTGTGGCTAGGCATGCCAATCGTCCGCATAGTATTGATTATATCAATGCATTGATTGACAATTTTATGCCTTTGGCCGGAGATAAATCTTTTGGTGATGATGAGGCTATTATTGGCGGGCTCGGCTTTTTTAACGGACAATCGGTGATGATGGTTGCGCAAGAAAAAGGCAATGATTTGGAAAGCCGTATTCGTCACGGGTTTGGTATGGCAAAACCTGAGGGGTACCGCAAAGCCAAAAGATTGATGGATTTGGCCAACCATTTTAATATCCCGATTATATCTTTGATCGATACTGCCGGAGCTTTTCCGGGAATCGAAGGTGAAGAGCGCGGCCAGGCCGAAGCTATTGCCTCGTGTATTATGGAAGGATTTAAGCTTGAAGTGCCTTATATTGCCGTGGTTATCGGCGAAGGAGGTTCCGGCGGAGCTATTGCGCTTGCGGCCGCTAATCGTATCTTGATGCTTGAACATTCCATATATTCGGTTATATCTCCGGAAGGATGCGCCTCAATTTTGTGGCGTGATGGAGCGGCGATGAAAAAAGCCGCTAATGCCCTTAAGCTGACCGCTCAGGATTTGTATAAATTTGGTGTAGCAGATGAAATTATACCAGAGCCTTGCGGCGGAGCACATCGGTTCAGAGAAGAGACAATTAAACGTGCAGGCGATGTTATTGCCAAACATTTGGCCGAGTTGAAAAAAATGACGCCTCAGAATTTGTCCAAAGATCGGGAAAAGAAATTTTTGGCAATGACACGCATTGCTAAGGAAGGTTAAATATGAACTGGCTACTTGATTATGTTAGACCCAAACTTTCGGTTGCCAAAACCGAAAAAGACGTGCCTGATAATTTGTGGGATAAGTGTCCGCAATGCGATGCAATGATTTATGGCCAGGAATTGGCTAAGAATCTTTATGTTTGCCCGCACTGCGGATATCATTTGTATCTGCGGCCGCGCAAACGCTTGAATATGTTGTTTGATGACAGCGAATATACTTATTTGGAAACACCTAAAGTTAAGGAAGATCCGCTAAACTTTAAAGACACCAAAGACTATCGTTCCAAGCTTAAGTCAGCAAGAGAAAAGACCAAGTTTGATGAGGCTTTTGTTGCAGCTTATGGTAAGATGGGCGGACATGGCGTGGTTGTCGGTGTTATGAATTTTAATTTTATCGGCGGCTCAATGGGAATTGCTGTCGGCGAAGGAATTGTCCAGGCGGCCGAATTTGCCATTAAACACCATATGCCGCTTATTTTGGTTACGGCATCGGGTGGTGCCAGAATGCAAGAAGGAATTTTGTCTTTGATGCAAATGGCCAGAACCACTTTGGCGGTTAAACTCTTGAAAGACAAGCACCTGCCTTATATCGTGGTTTTGACCAACCCGACCACGGGTGGTGTTTCGGCTTCTTTTGCTATGCTTGGCGATATTACCATTGCCGAGCCTGATGCTTTGATTGCTTTTGCCGGAGCCAGAGTTATTAAAGAAACGATTAAGGCTGATTTGCCGGCCGGGTTTCAGAAAGCCGAATATTTGAAAAAACATGGTATGGTAGATATGATTGTGGACCGTAAAGATTTGCGTGAAAAGCTTATTTGCCTGCTTAACTTACTTTCTAACACCTTCGTAAAAGGAGAATAAAATGAAGGAGCTTAAACTTTTGGATTTGTGCGGCAAAAACGTGTTTCCGTTGTTTGAGGGGGGACGCGGTGTTAACGTCAGCAACGGTAAAACTGCCGGTGCTTGGGCCAAGGAAAATTGTGTCGGCACATTTTCGGCCGTATTTCCTGACGTTTGTGACGAACAAGGAAATATCTGCCAGATAGATATTACCGCCAAATCAAGACCGGAACGCCACCAACAAATGATGGATAAGGCTGTTGAGGGATGCTTAAGTCAGGCGCGGATGGCTCATGAAATATCAAACGGTAACGGCCTTATCAATATGAATGTTTTGTGGGAATTGGCGGATAGCCAATATTTAATCAAAAATGTTTTGGAAAGAGCCAAAGGTTTGATTAATGGGGTGGTTTCCGGTGCCGGACTGCCAATAAAATTGGCTGAACTAACCTCACAATTTAAGGTGTTTTATTATCCGATTGTTTCATCGGGAAGAGCTTTGCAAATATTGATTAAACGCGGGTATGACAAATATAAAGAATATATGGGCGGCGTGATTTATGAAGATCCTTGGTTTGCCGGCGGACACTGCGGTTTTTCCAATACCGATGAAGTGGAAAAGCCCCAAAGCCCTTATGAAAAAGTGGTGGAATTGCGCAAAGTGCTTAATGCCAACGGGCTAAACGATGTGCCGATTATTATTGCCGGCGGGGTTTGGTCATTAAATGATTGGCAAGATTATATCGACAATCCGGAGATTGGAAAAGTCGGGTTTCAATTTGGGACTCGCCCGTTGCTGACTAAAGAAAGCCCCATAAGCCAAGCTTGGAAAAAGTTGATGTTGCATCTTAATATTGATGATGTGGTTATTCAAGATTTCAGCCCGACGGGATTTTTATCATCGGCAATCAAAAACAATTTTATTATGAAGTTGTTTGAGCGCAAAAACAATGAAGTTCCTTTTAGCAAGGAGCAAACGGAAGAATTTTCGGAGCCGATTGTTTATTCGAAAAACACGACTTATTATGTGCGCAAACAGGATTTGCCGATATTTGACGAACAGGAAAAGAAAGGCAGAGTTTGTCTTTCGGCAACGCCTGATAATACTCTTATCTTTTTGACCAAAGATGAAAAAGCTCAAGATATGGAAGATATTAGGGATTGTTGCGGCTGCTTGTCGGCTTGCAAGTTTTCAAGCTGGTCAAGCCACACGGGAACAACCGGAAAATTGCCTGATTTACGCTCTTACTGCATCAGAAAATCTTTGATTGAAGTTGGGCATAAGGGCAGTATTTTGGATAATATTTTGTTTTCGGGAAAAAATGCATTCAAATTTAAAACCGATCCGTTGTTTAACCGCGGGTCTTGGCCGACAATAAAAGAGTTGATTGATACTATCAAAAAAGGCCTATAATTAATTAAATCATTTTAAGGAGAAATTTAGTGAAAGAAGCAATGAAAAATAAAAAAGGTATTATTTTGGGATTGGCTAACGACCACTCAATCGCTTGGGGTATTGCCAAAGCTTTGCATGAGCAAGGTGCCGAGATGGCCTTTACCTATCAAGGTGAAACTTTGGAAAAACGTGTTCGCGCTTTGGCAGAAAGTTTGGGCTCAAAAATTATACTGCCCTGCAATGTTACTGAAGAGGCAAGTCTCGACAATTTATTTAAGGAGATTGAAAAGGCTTGGGGTAAAATTGATTTTGTGGTTCATGCTGTGGCTTTTTCGGACAAAAACGAGCTTAAGGGAAGATATTGCGATACAACTTTGGCCAATTTCCTTAATACTATGCATATCTCATGCTATTCGTTTACCGATATTTGTGCCAGAGCATCTAAAATCGCCAACGACGGCGCCAGCTTTTTGACATTGTCTTATTTGGGCGCGGAAAGAGTTATTCCGAACTATAATGTTATGGGAATTGCCAAATCGGCCTTGGAAACTTCGGTGATGTATTTGGCCAGAGATTTGGGCGAACAGAATATCAGAGTTAATGCTATTTCGGCAGGTCCTATCAGAACTTTGGCTGCTGCCGGTATCGGTGATTTCAGAAATATTTTGGGCTGGAATAAAGCCAATGCTTTCTTGGGACGCAATATGAGTATTGATGATGTTGGAAACTCAGCTGTATATCTTTTGAGTGATATGGCAAGCGGCGTAACTGGCGAAATCTTGCATGTTGATGGCGGATACAACAAGCAAGGCATGGTTAACATTAATCACGCACAAGAAGTTGCGGATTTATTGGACGAATTTGCTAAAATGAAGGAAGAAAAATAATGGCTCAAGAAGATATTGCCTGTATTGAATCGATTGCCAAAATCGTAAGCGAGCTTGATTTGGAATCGATTGACTATGATAAAGACGGTTTGCACATTATTGTTACAAATCGTTCAAAAGAACCCTCTGTTCAGGCTCAGGTTGTTGCCCCTATTCCGCAACCGATGCCGATGGTGGCTCAACCGGTGCAAGCATCTGATGTTGCGGTAAATAATCAAGCAGGAGCTGCCAATTTGCCGGCAGCAGGAGAGACTATTAAATCGCCGATGGTCGGGGTTTTGTATTTGTCGGCAAATCCCGGTGAAGAGCCTTATGTCAAGATTGGCGACACGGTTAAAGAAGGTGATATTTTGTGTCTGATTGAGGCTATGAAAACCTTTAATCAGATTAAATCACCCAAAGGCGGGATTATTAAAGATATTTTGGTTACTTCCGGCTCGGCCGTGGAATATGACGAACCATTGTTTGTAATTGGATAAAAGACGGAAAAAATATGTTTGAAAAAGTGTTGATTGCAAACCGTGGCGAAGTTGCGTTAAGGATTAATCGCGCTTGCCATGAGATGGGAATAAAAACGGTTGCCGTACATTCAACCGCCGATAAAGACGCCATGCATGTACGCTTGGCTGATGAAGCGGTTTGTATCGGAGGACCACAATCAAAAGATTCTTATCTTAATAAAACCGCCATAATTTCGGCAGCTATTGTTACCGGTGCAGACGCCATTCATCCTGGATATGGCTTTTTGTCGGAAAATGCCGATTTTGCCGAGATGGTAATTAAACACGGTCTTACTTTTATCGGGCCGACACCAGAACAAATGCGTCTGATGGGAGATAAAATTGCCTCAAAAAAAATGGCGATTGAATCCGGATTGCCGGTAACTAAAGGATCGCCCGCTTTGGAAAGTGTTGAAGAGGCAAAAAAATGGGCCAAAGAAATTGGTTATCCGGTGATTATCAAAGCCAAAGACGGTGGCGGCGGCAAAGGTATGAAGACCGCTTTTAACGAAGATGAGGTTGAATCGGCATTTACGATGGCCAAAGCAGAGGCCAAGGCTTCGTTTACCAGTGATGTGGTGTTTATGGAAAAATATTTGCAGAAACCACGGCATATCGAAATCCAAATTTTGGCTGATATGCACGGCAATGTGGTTCATCTTGGCGAGAGAGACTGCTCAATCCAACGCAAACACCAAAAATTGATTGAGGAGACCCCTTCTCCGGCATTAAATAAAGAAAAACGTGATGAGATTTGCTCAATTGTATGCTCGGCAATCAAAAAAATCGGGTATTATGGGGCCGGAACTTTGGAGTTTTTGTTTGAGGACGGCGAATTCTATTTCTTGGAGATGAATACTCGTTTGCAAGTGGAACACCCGATTACCGAGGCGGTTACCGATATTGATATTGTCAGAGAGCAAATTAAGATTGCCAACGGGGCAAAGCTTGGCTACACCCAAGATGATATTAAATTTCATGGCTCGGCAATTGAATGCCGAATTAATGCCGAGGATCCATTCACTTTTGCTCCTAACCCAGGAAAAATTGCCGAATGGCATGTGCCGGGCGGACTTGGGGTCAGAGTTGATTCGGAAGTTTATTCTGGATACAGGATACCTCCGTTTTATGACAGTATGATTGCCAAACTTATTGTCAGAGGAACCTCGCGCAGTGCTACTTTGCTGCGGCTTAAACGGGCTTTACGCGAGTTTGTTATCGGCGGAGTTACGACAACATTGCCGCTACATGAGGAAATAATATCATCGCCTGAGTTTGTTGATGGTATTTATAATATCCATTGGTTGGAGAAATTTTTGGAAAAAAGACAGGATAAAAATAATGACAACAAATAATTTGCCAATTATTAAAGGTATCGGTTATGCCATACCAAGCAGAATTGTTACCAATGATGATTTGACCAAAATTTACGATACTTCGGATGAGTGGATTTATACCCGCACCGGAATTAAAGAAAGACGCTTTTTTGCAAGTGATGAAGAGGCTTTTGATTTGTTGCAAAAAGCGGCTAATCAAGCAATTAAAAATGCCGGAATTGATAAAGAAGAATTGGATTTGATTGTGGCGGCAACATCAATGCCGGTGCAATTTATGCCGTCTTCTTCTTGTATGGTACAAAAAATGCTTGGAATTAAGAAAAATGTTCCGGCGTTTGATATTTCGGTTGCCTGCTCGGGTTTTGTTTACGGGCTTGACATTGCCAAAGCCTATATCAAGTCGGGAATGGCTAAAAATATTTTGCTGGTAACAATTGATAATTGCTCGCGTTATGTGGATTGGGCTGATCGCAGGACATCTATATTGTTTGGCGACGGTATCGGCTCTGCCGTTATTTCGGCCGGAGATACTTCTGATATTTTGGTGGTTGATATTAAGGCTGACGGCGAAGTGGGCGATTATATAACCATGCCTTCCTTAAAAGGCAACTGCCCGTTTGTAGACCAAACTCCGACACGGCAAATTTGCACCATGAAGGGGCAAGATGTCTACAAATTTGTGGCTAATATTATTCCGCCTTATATCACCGATGATATCTTGGCGAAAAACAACATCAATGCCGAAGATATTGATTATCTGGTTTTGCACCAAGCTAATCAGCGTATTATAAAAGCAGTGCAAGAGCGCTTAGGCTATGATGACAGCAAGGTTATTTCCAATATTGAAAAACTTGGCAATACTTCTGCCTCATCTATTTTGATAGCCATTGGCGAAGGAATTAAAGACGGCAAAATTAAAACTCCGTCAAAAGCTATTATTTGCGGATTTGGCGCCGGAATGTGCTGGGGCGGCGGCGTGATTAATCTGCGAGACGGAATTTTTAAGCAAGAAAACATTTTTCAAAAATAACAAAGGAAAACGACAATGAAAAGAGTTGTAGTTACGGGTTTGGGTGCTTTGACACCTTTCGGGATGGGAGTTGATTTGGCTTGGAATTCGATTATTGCCGGCAAATCCGCCATCAGAAATATTACTAAATTTGATACCGAAAACTTTAGTGTAAAGGTGGCAGGTGAAGTTGTTAAAGGAACCGAACCGGGGCAATTTAATGCCGATGAAGTTATGGAACCAAAAGAACAAAGAAGAGTTGATGACTTTATTTTGTTTGGTATTGCCGCGGCTGAGGAAGCAATTAAAGACGCTAAATGGGCGCCTGAAGATGAACAAGAAAAGAAACGTACCGGTGTTATAATCGGGTCTGGTATCGGTGGTTTGAAAACCATTGATGACAATGCCAAAATTTTGGCCGCCTCTGGACCAAGACGTATAAGCCCGTTTTTTATTCCGGCAACGATTATCAATATGATATCGGGTCATGTATCAATCAACCACGGATTTAAGGGACCTAACCTTTCTTGTGTTACGGCTTGTGCCACGGGCTCGCATGCGATTGCCCATGCTTATCAGGCGATTGTGATGGATGATGCCGATGTTATGATTGCAGGCGGTGCAGAATCGGCCGTTTGCGCATTGGGTATTGCCGGATTTATGCAGGCAAAAGCTTTGTCCCACAGCTATAATGACACGCCTCAGAAGGCATCGCGTCCTTGGGACAAAGGGCATGACGGATTTGTTATGGGTGAAGGTGCAGGTGTGGTTGTATTGGAAGAATATGAGCATGCCAAGAAAAGAGGCGCCAAAATCTATGCCGAGATAATCGGTTACGGAACATCGGGTGATGCTTATCACATTACCTCGCCGGCACCGGACGGTGAAGGTGCAAAACAAGCAATGAGCGAGGCTTTGCGCAAATCAGGGATAAAGCCGCAAGAGGTTACTTACATCAACGCGCATGGTACTTCTACCATGATTGGTGATGCCATGGAGGCAAAAGCTGTTTCAGAATTGTTTGTTAATTGCCCTAATCTTAAGATGTCGTCAACCAAGTCGGCTATCGGCCATTTGCTGGGTGCGGCAGGTGCGGTTGAAGCCGTGTTTTGCGTGAAGGCAATTGAAACGGGAATGCTGCCCCCTACTCTTAATCTGGAAGATCCGATTGATGAGGTTAAGGGAATGGATTTGGTTCCGAATGAGGCTCGCAAATGTGATGTTGAGATTGCAATGTCTAACTCGTTTGGATTTGGCGGAACCAACGCATCTTTGATATTTAAGAAAATTTAAGGAAGTAATTGATGGAAGTTTTATCTAGTGCCTTGGTCTTTCCGGGACAAGGATCGCAGAAAATCGGTATGGGTAAAGACCTAAATGACAATTTTGCCGTTGCTAAAGATGTGTTTGACAGAGTTGATGATGCTCTTAGTTTTAAGCTAAGCCAATTAATGTTTGAAGGCGATTTGGAAGAGCTAAACAAAACATCAAACGCTCAACCTGCTATTATGGCTGCCTCGATGGCTTATTTTGAGGTGTTGAAAAGCTTGGGACTTATTAACCTTGACGAGGTTAAATTTATGGCAGGGCATTCTTTGGGCGAATATTCGGCGCTTTGTGCGGCGGGTAGTTTGTCGTTGGAAGATACGGCAACTTTGCTAAAGTCCAGAGGTGCTTATATGATGCAGGCGTGTATTGACAACCCGGGTGCTATGGCTGCTTTAATCGGGTTTGACTATGCCAAAGCCGAGGCAATTGCCGATATGGCGGGATGTTTTGTCGGAAACTCAAACTCGCCAGCGCAAATTGTGTTGAGCGGAAGCAAAGACACGGTTGAAAAAGCTTGTGAAATAGCCAAAGAACAAGGAGTTAAACGGGCTGTTATGCTGCCGGTTTCGGGGGCTTTTCACTCACCTTTGATGCAAAGTGCCGCCGATAAGATGGCAGATGTTATTGCCAACACCAAATTTAGTGAGCCCAAAGTTAAAGTTATAAGTAACTTAACGGCCAAAGAATATTCTAATACAACGGAAATTAAAGATTTGCTGGTTAAGCAAATTACCAACACGGTCAAGTGGCAAGAAAGCGTTGTTTATATGCAGCAAATGGGCGCCGGAAGATATATTGAGTGCGGTTTTGGTAATGTATTGAGCGGCTTGATTAAGAAAACTTTGCCTGATGCGGAAGTAATAACGGCTGAAGAAATGCTTAAATCTTATGCCCAGGCGGTATAATCTTAAAGGAGGCAACAAAATGCTTGATTTTAGCGGGAAAACCGTCCTTATTACCGGTGCAACAGGTGGTATTGGCAGAGGAATATGCAAATTGTTTCAACGCCAAGGTGCCGAGCTTGCCATTGTCGGCCGCGATGAGGCTAAGCTGGAAGATTTTAGAAAAAACGAGCTGCCTGACGGTGTGGTCAAGATTTATGCGGTTGATTTGAGCAATGAGGAAAATATTGCCTCGCTGGTGGCAAAAGTTGAACAAGACTGCGGCAAAATTGACGTCTTAATCAACAATGCCGGTATTACCAAAGATAATCTGTCGTTGAAGATATCATCCGAGTCCTGGCACAAGGTGTTGGATACCAATTTGACCTCGAGCTTTTTGTTGTCTAAAGCAGTGCTACCTTGCATGCTCAAACACAGGTTTGGCAGAATTATTAATATGACATCAATTGTCGGGGTTATTGGTAATGCGGGGCAAAGCAACTATGCCGCAAGTAAGGCCGGACTTATCGGGATGTCTAAATCGATGGCGTTGGAAGTGGCCTCAAGAGGAATTACCATCAACTGCCTGGCACCGGGGTTTATCAAAACACCGATGACCGATGTGTTGCCTGAGAAAGCCAAAGAGCATTTGCTTGAAACAATTCCGATGGCAAAGATGGGTACACCCGAAGATGTGGCTAATGCAGCCGTGTTCTTGGCCAGCGACGAAGCCGGATATATCACGGGACAGACCATCCATGTCAATGGCGGCATGGCTATGATTTAAGAGATTTTTTATGATGAACAACAAACTATATCTTAACAAAGCGCAATTTGAGGCCGAGCTTAATCGGTGTTTGAATTGCTCATCAAAACCTTGTATGAGCGCCTGCCCGGTTAATTGCTCGCCGCAAGAGTTTATTCAACATGCAAAAAACGGAGAATATAAAGAAGCGGTTGCCTCAATTTGCAAAAACAACCCCATGGGGCATACCTGCGGGCTGATTTGTCCGGATCAGTTTTGTATGAAGGCCTGCGTGCGCGGCAAGATTGATTTTCCGATTAATATTCCTTTGGTGCAGGCAACGCTTATTAACAAATATCGCGAAGACATGGTTGATAGCGCTTTAGAGCCTGAAAACGGCAAAAAAATTGCCATTGTCGGCGCAGGGCCTGCGGGAATGGCGGCGGCGTGGAAGCTGATTAAACTGGGATATGCTGTCAAATTGTTTGAAAAAACAGACAAGGTTGGCGGCGCGCTTAATTTGATTCCGGATTATCGCCTGCCCTATGAAGTTATTGAAGATGACTGGAATTATATCAACCGTATCGGCAAGGCCGAGATTGAATTTAACACTCAAGTTGACAGCCCGTTGGAGTTGTTAGACCAAGGGTTTGACGGAGTTATTATGGCAATCGGCGAGCAAAATGTAATCGGGCTTGGGGTTGAGGGTGAAGAAAATGTGGTGCCTTATGCCGAATATCTAAAAGAACCAGATAAATTTGCCGGTGCTAAAAAAGTGGGGATTATCGGCGGTGGCAATGTGGCGGCAGATTGTGCCATGACAGCCAAAAATTTGGGCGCGGATACGGTAACACTGTTTGTCAGACGCAAAATCTTTGATATGAAAGTTACCAAAAAAGAAATGCAGGAGTTGCTGAACAGGCAAATTGATTTGATGACCACTACCAGAGTTTGCAAGGTGGAAAGGAACGGAGACAAACTTGATGTCTACACTTTATCTACCCAGCCGGGAGAAAAAGGATATGAAGATATTGCCGATTCGGTTGTCAAACGCAAAAACTTTGATATGATTATTAAAGCAATTGGAAGCAGAGCCGAAAAACCGATTGAGCATGAGAATATTATTTATGCCGGAGATTGCAAAATCGGCGGATCGACCATTGTTGAGGCGGTGGCCTCGGGTTTGGATGCGGCCAAATTGTTGGATACCAAAATTAAAGGAGAGCAAAAATGAAAAAATTTTTATCGGCAATAATTATGACAACTATGCTTGCGGCTTGTGCAACCGACCCTTATACGGGCGAAACAAAAGTTGCCAAGACGGCATGGGGCGCCGGAATCGGCACGGCTTTGGGTGCCGGTATCGGTGCTTTGGCCGGTGGTGAAAAAGGTGCGCTAATCGGCGCCGGAATTGGCGCGGCCAGCGGGGCTGCAGCCGGCGGATATATGGACTATCAGGCGGCAAAATTGCGCCAGGAGTTGGTTGGCACCGGGGTGCAGGTTAAAGAGCTTAATGGGCAAATATATTTGATTATGCCGGGAAATATCACTTTTGACACCAACGAGGCTTATATCAAATCGTCGTTCCAACCGGTGGTGGTATCGATTGCCAAGGTGTTGAAAGAATATGACAAGACCTTAATCCAGGTAAACGGCTATACCGACAACACCGGAAATAATGCCATTAACCTGCCCTTGTCGCAAAGAAGAGCCAATGCGGTGGCTGATTTCTTGAAAGTACAGGGTGTGGCTGCGAATCGGATTATTGCCACGGGTTATGGCGCGGCCAACCCGATTGCATCTAATGCAACCGCGGCGGGACGCGAGCAAAACCGCCGGGTTGAGATTGTGTTGATTAACCAGCAATAGCTTAAGGTTGAGGCCAAATAAAAAAGAGGCTTGGATATCCAAAGCCTCTTTTTTGGTGTGAAAAATCGGTTTTTGACAAAAAATTTAAGTTTTTGTCATTTTATGGGTTGACCGAGGGGTGAAAATGTGCTATGGTGGGGACATTAAAAAATATTACTTATATAATAATTAAAAACCAAAAGAGATGAAAAAAATTTTTAAAAGAGAGCAGATTATTGCTCTCCGCCCCGCAGAATGGCCTTGCGCCCAGTATCCACAGTACCTCGCCCCTGACCAGGCGCCATATTTATCCCAAATTTTGGCAAAAGCCAAGACAGAGGGGTACACGAAAGAGCAACTGGCTTCAGCGTGGGGGTGGCTTTTATCTCATAAATCCAACAATATTCTTCCTGACGGAGATGAGTTGGATCTCACAGAAGCACTTTGCGTGCTCTTTGAGCCGCTGAGCTATTACGAAATAAAACGCCACTACGTGGCGTACGCTACGGCGGTTGAGAAATAAAAAAAATATAACTTTTTTAGCCTACCTTTTGCGGTGGGCTTTTTTTGTGTTTGAATTTTGGGCATTGACCAAAAAGACAAAATATGATATTTCTTGCTACAACAACTGAAAATTATTAAAAAACAATTATATATATGAAAAAGGTTAAAATAAAAATCTCACGAATTGATGAGAAAGTCGCCAATTACAACATCGGCGTTTGTGTGGCAAAATATTTGTATATTAACAAAATTTTGCTTAACCACACGGCCAAACTGGCTGTAGCTCAGATGCTTAAAAAAGCCAAGACATCGGATATCGATGTGGAAAAAATCAAGATCAAAATTATGATCAATCGCCGCGAAAGAGAAACTTTGGCCACTTGCTTTGCGGTTGAGACCAGAAAATGGCGCAAAAAATTTTATAAAATGCGCCTTGAATATCTGGAGGGTGAAACCCTGTCTTTGGACGAGGTGCTGGCTTATTATGCCAAAGAAAACCCCAATGCGGCGGATGATGTCTTTGTTGACGCGATTGAACAAAATCTGTTGGCTCTTAAAAAGTTTTCGCCGGAATTTTTGTTTTATCTTGCCAAAGAAAAGCAAAAAGATGACGGCAGAGATTATAAAAACCTGCTGTTTTTGAAAAAATTGCTGCAAGAGGCCGCAGCAAAAGGATACAGCAAAGCCGAAATGCTTGCTGCTTGGCCCCAACCCGACAACCAGTCAAAAGGCTATTTGGCAGAGATATTGCAAGACCTGCTGGGGGATATACCATCTGAGACCTTGGCAAATATCTACAAGGCAAGGTATATCAGCTTGGTCAAAAAAATGAGGTAACTTTAAGCGGTCGCTTTTTATCTTGGGATAAAAGCGACCGCTTGGTTTATATTAAATCAGACGGAACTTTGAGCCCATATTCGCGCAGGGTTTGGATGATATCGGCAAGATACATACGCTCGTTATAGTGCAGGTAGCCGTCGGATGAGCAAATTTTGATGGCTTCTTTGAGCAACTTCTCGGCCTCTTTGGGTTGTTTGGATTTGAGCTTGGATAGTAAAAAATAAAAATCGTTGACTTTGGGCTTGAGCGATAAAAGATACTCTTTGAGATAGCGCTCGCTTAGGCTTAAGGCCGCTGGAACGGTTTCCTTGATATAGTCGATTATAATCTTTTGTTTAATCTCGGTTTTGTCTTTCCAGACAGAAGAGATAAACAGCAACAATATAATGTCATCGGCAATTGCCGATAAGATACCGCTTGAGTTTGATGATTTGCCCTTAATGTTTGCTTGAGGCAAACCGCCCTCTTTTGCTGCGGCTTGAAAATCTGCCGTAAATTTGCCGATATCGTTATAATATACATCGCGGTTTAGGTCTGAAATATCGCGCACAAAAACCGCATCAAAAATAAATGATTTTTGCAGGCGATAAAAATAAAGATCCAGAAAAATGTTGCGGTCTTTTTCCCAGACGTTGCGGATGGCAACATGCTCTTTGTAAATGCGCCCGTTTTTAATCAGGCTTACTTCCATGTTATAAAATTTGTTGCTTGGTTGCGGCATTATTTTTATCCTTAATGCATATCATCTTAATATATTTTTTCTTACAAGTAAATATTTTTGTTGATTTTTTGTCTAGCTTGTATATGATGGGGTATCAAAAATAATTATTAAATTAAGCATTATGACAACAATAAACATAAGCTGCAATCAACTGTATCAGTTGTTCGGCTACAACAGGAAGATAACTCTCAGCAATGTTTTTGGGGCGTTGCTATACTCCATTGCCCCGATTGACATCAACGCGCCGCAATATCCGCCTATGTTATCGGGAATTGACGGCAGAGGTTTTGACGAGGTCACCCTCCTTTTTATGGAACTTAGAAAAGCCAAAGACGAACTGCCCAAATATTGGCAAAGGCGATTTTCTGTCTCCAAAATGCGGGAAATTGATGCCAAGATGAGGCTTTTGAGTATTAAGGAAAAAGAGCTTATGGCAATTCCTTGGTATGCGTTCAAGAAAAGATGGCAAATTAAACGAGAATGTTTGCCCCTAAAGCTTGAAAGCTTGCCAATAACCTTGGCTTTTCAGTACCTTGAATACAGAGCATCCCAAGACGGGCTGAGACCGGAAAAATTACGCAAACTCTTTGCCGGGTTTGCCGAGAAATTTCCACTTAACAATTAAACTATCCTTGCCGGCCTTTGGTTTATAAAACCAAACGCCGGTTTTTTTTAATCCTTGAGGATTGCAATCTTGCCGATATATTGCTTAATAACACTGACCCTGGTATCATAAGATGACAAATCTTTTTCTATCAGCAATCTTTGATCGGGGCGCACCTTGATAGCGCCAAAAGAGGAGTCAATCAGGTCTATCAGCCTCTCCGGATGAGCAAAAACATTGCCCCTAAAACCTATCAAAACTCCTTTGGCTCCGGCATCAACTCTGTCAATGCCCGCTTCTTTGCACAAAATTTTTATCTCAACCGTGGTCAAAAGATTGCTCACCTCTTGCGGCAGGGCGCCAAAACGATCTATCAGCTCTTCTTTGATGTCTGATATCTCGTCTTTGGTTTTGATATCGCCGATACGCTTATAAAGCCCCAGCCTGATACCAAGATCGCGGACATAAGTCTCGGGTATCATAATGGGGATGCCAATTGAAATTTGCGGTGCCCAATCTTCAATCTGTTTTGCTTGTTCATCAGCCATAACACCGGAGCGCAGGCGCAAAATCTCTTCTTCCAACATATGCTGATAAAGCGAAATACCAACATCTTTGATATGGCCGGACTGCTCCTCGCCCAAAATATTGCCGGCGCCCCTGATGTCCATATCGTGGCTGGCAAGTGAAAAACCTGCCCCTAATGTATCCAATGCCTGCAAGATGCTTAATCTTCTCTCGGCAATCGGTTTTAGTTTGACCTTGGGCGGAATGGTAAAATAGGCATAGCCCCTAACCTTGCTCCTGCCAATGCGCCCTTTGAGCTGGTATAACTGCGCCAGGCCAAACATATCGGCTCGATAGACAATCATGGTGTTGACATTGGGCATATCAATGCCTGATTCTATAATGGTGGTTGAAAGCAACATATCGGCCTTTTGCGAGGCAAAATCGTTCATGACCTCTTCTAACTGCGAAACCGGCATTTGGCCATGAGCCACAGAAATCTTTATATCGGGCAAAAGAGTGTGCAATTCTTTTTCTATCTCGTGAATATCAGACACCCTGGGGCAGACAAAAAAGATCTGGCCGCCGCGATATTTTTCGCGATAAACCGCCTCTTTTATCATCACCTTGTCAAAGGGCATGACAAATGAGCGCGCCGCCAAACGATCTACCGGAGGAGTGGCAATAATACTCAAACTCTTAACCCCGGTAAGCGAAAGCTGCAAGGTGCGCGGTATCGGCGTGGCGGTCAAAGTCAAAACATGGACATCTGATTTTATCTGCTTTAACTTTTCCTTATGGGCAACGCCAAAATGCTGCTCCTCGTCAATAATCAACAGGCCCAAATTGCAAAACTCCACCTTCTCGGACAAAAGCGCATGAGTGCCGATTACAATCTCAACCGCACCGTCTTTGAGGCCTTGTTTGGTCTCTTTGGCCTCTTTGGGGCTTACAAGCCGTGAAAGCATCTTGACCCTGATGGGAAAGCCCTCCAGACGTGATTTAAAGTTTTGGTAATGTTGGCGCGCCAACAACGTGGTCGGCACAATTACCGCAACTTGCGCCCCTGAGGCAGCAACCGCAAAAGCCGCACGCAACGCAACCTCGGTCTTGCCAAAGCCTACATCGCCGCAAACAAGCCTATCCATCGGGATGGTTCCGCCAAGATCAGACATGACATCTGATATGGCGTTGATTTGGTCGTCGGTCTCGTTATAGGGAAAGCGCGAGCAAAAGTCATCAAACATCCCTTGCGGCGGAATAAAACTGTCGGCTTTTTTGAGCTGACGCTCGGCCGCAATCTTTATCAACTTTTCGGCAATATCCCTGATTTTGGCCTTGACTTTGGCCTTTTTGGCCGACCAGGCGGCACCGCCCAAGGTATCAAGCTCGATATTATCGTCATCAAGCCCATAGCGCGACAAAACATCAATATTTTCAACCGGAACAAACAACTTGGCGTCATGAGCATAGACAATCTTCAAACAATCGTGCGGAGCACCGCCGGCGGTGATAGTCTCCAGCCCCATAAAACGCCCGATACCATGCTCAATATGCACCACCAGCTCGCCGGCAGAAAGTGAGCCGACATCGGCAATAAAATCTTTGGAAGTGAATTTCTTTTGTTTGCGGCGGTTTTGTTTTTCGCCCAAAATATCTTGCTCGGAAATCAGGCAAAGCCCCTCACCCTTAAAACCATGCTCTAGAGGCATTACAATCATCACAACCTGTGATGAGGATTTGGCAAGAGCCTTCTCCCAGCTCTCGGCAAAGCCCAGATCAGATATCTCGTACTCGTTCATCAGCGAAAATAAGCGCTCGCGGCTACCATCAGAATAGCAGGCAATGATGCGCTTGAGTTTCTTATTTTCGCTTAAATAATCCTTTAGCTCGGTATAAACCGAACCGGCGGCGATATTCTTGGCTGAGGCAAAATCACGCATCGGATAGGTTTTGCAATCTATAACCTTGTCTGCGGCAGGCAGATTTAAAAAAGTCAGGGTTATGGCCTGTTTGGCTTTGAGAATCTCTGCAAACTCTTTATCATTAAAATACAAAAGCTCAGGTTTTACCGGGCGATAGGTCTCCTCCCCGGTGCTTGATTTAATCTTTAGAGCCTCTAATCTGGCATGGTAGTAATCTATGATACTGTCGGATTTGGCCAGAGCGGCCTCACCGACCTTGTCGGAAATAATGATACCTGCTTGCGGCAGATAGTCAAACAGGCTCTTTAACGGCTCATCATAAAAAAACGGCAGCCAATTTTCAAAACCGATATATTTGCGCCCGGTAGAAATCGCCTCGTAAATCTCGTCGCCGCTAAAATCGGCCCCAAAAGCCTCGCGGTATTTGGAGCGAAAGGTCTTGATGGTGTTGGCATCCAAAACAACCTCGCTCATAACCTTGAAACAATAGCTTGTTAACTCGCCAATGGAGCGCTGGCTCATGACATCAAACTTGCGGATACGCTCAACCTCGTCATCAAACAAATCTATACGCAACGGCTCTTCGGTTCCAACCGGAAAAATATCGATAATATCGCCCCTTACGGCATATTCACCAGGCTCATAAACCTGGGCGACGCGGTTGTAGCCATTGATGGATACATAATGCAAAAAATCATCAAAATTCAATTTGCTACCAACCGAAACTTCACGTGTTGAATTAAGAAAAATTTTGTGTGGTGGAAGTTTTTGCAATACTGCACCAACCGAGGTTATAATAACCCGTTTAGTCTTGGAATTGGGTTGAAGTGCAAGCTCTGAGAGGCAGTCTATCCTTTGAGAAATAATGCCGGAGTTGGGCGATACTCGGTCATATGGAACCGTGTCCCAGGCCGGAAAGCGCAAAACCTTTAATTTTGGGTACATATATTCGACCAGTGAGGCCATATTGGCAAGCTCTACCCCGTCGGAGGCAATATAAATAATGTCTGTTTCGGAATTAAGCGCAAAGTTGCCCACCAAAATGGCATCGTAGCCCTTGGCAACAGAGGAAAAAGTCGCACTTAAAAAATTTTTGATATTATACTGCATTATTTGTTTCTTGTTGTTTACTTGCAATTAAAAAATATATACAATAGCCTTGATTTATGCAAGTTTTATTTATGAGAGGTAACAATTTATGAGGCCTGAAATTTTATACCCCTTGTTTGCCGATATATCATCACTTAGAGGTATTGGCTCTAAAACCATAAAATTAATGCAAAATTTGTTGGGCGGAACTAAAATTGTTGACCTTATCTTTCATTTGCCGTCAAATATTATTGACCGCTCTTATCGGCCCAAACTAAGAGATGCGGTGCCTGGGAGAATTTGCACCATAAGAGCCAAGGTGGTTGCCCATATTCCGCCAAAATCAAAGCACCAGCCATATAAGGTGGTGGTTGAGGATGAAACCGAACAACTGACTTTGATATTTTTTAAGGTTTATGCTGATTCGATTGCCAAAAATCTGCCTTTGGGAGCTACCAGAATTATCAGCGGAAAACTTGAGGTTTTTAACGGCAATTTGCAAATGCCGCATCCGGATTATATTATGCGCGAAGAAGACAGCGCGCAAATTCCGCTATTTGAGACCGTATACCCTTTGACTGCCGGCATATCGACCAAAATGATTAATAAATATATGGAGCAGGCTTTGCAAAAAGTGCCGGAAATGCCAGAATGGCTTGATGCGGAGTTTGTTAAAAAACAGGGGTGGAAATCTTTTAGAAACGCGCTTATGAAAGCTCATCATCCGCAATATAAAAGCGAGCTTGAGCCTTTTTCTAAAGACAGGGCCAGACTTGCTTATGATGAACTTTTGGCAAACCAACTGGCTTTGGCAATTGTCAGGCAAAGGGTTAAGAAACAAGCCGGGCGCATCTTGAAAGGCAACGGACTTTTGCGCAAAAAAATAATGGAAACTCTCCCCTTTGAACTGACAAATGCGCAAAAAAACGTATTGGCCGAAATTTATGCCGACCAGGCCGAACATTTTCGGATG
>CASDRW010000037.1 GCA_949283275.1 uncultured Pseudomonadota bacterium | reverse complement strand
TCTTCGGAGTAAGTACCCAAATCGACAAACTCGATTACCTTATTTTTATAATAAGCTTTCAAAAACTCTTTTAATTCAAAGCCGCCATGATCAGCAGCGATGGCAATTTGCATAAAATTTCTCCTTCAACAACCATAACTTTTGCCATCATATAACAAATTTGTGATAAAAAAACTTTTTTTTAAAAAAATCTATTGACTGAGGAAAAAATTTCTGTATATATAAGAAACACCGATTGAGAGAACGGTATTTAAATTGGCCGGTTGGCAGAGTGGCTCATGCAGAGGACTGCAAATCCTTGTACATCGGTTCAATTCCGGTACCGGCCTCCAAAAGATTTTACCGTATTATTCCGGCTTAGCTCAGCGGTAGAGCAATCGGCTGTTAACCGATCGGTCGCCTGTTCGAATCAGGCAGCCGGAGCCAAAAAAATCCCACCTGAATGGTGGGATTTTTTTGGCTTTTGGCTAGCTGTTTCAAGCGGCGACCGAAGGGAGCCTGTTTGGAGTGGATAGTTGGTGAGCACAAATTTATGCCGTGCGAACCTTACGACACGAGGAGGACCCGCTTGCGGGAGTACCCAATCTGGCAGCCGTCCTTATTCTTCCCACCCTAAGCGGTGGGATTTTTTTGCTCTCGCCTGCCTTGATGAGAACAGCGACTGCCTGTTCGGATCAGCTCGAGGACAAAATCAACCGCTGCTCCGGTTGATTTTGACGCAAGAGGCGTAGTTTTGTTATTTTTGTGAGGCGATGTAAAGCGCCAATACAAAAATTACAAAACAAGTGACCGACGCGCACTTGGCGAAAAAACTTTTTTGAGCCTAGTAAGCTAGAAGCCGGAGCCAATAAAAAAAACACCCTAAGCGGTGTTTTTTTTATTGGCTTTTGGCTATCTGTTTCAAGCGGCGACCGAAGGGAGCCTGTTTGGAGTGGATAGTTGGTGAGCACAAATTTATGCCGTGCGAACCTTACGACACGAGGAGGACCCGCTTGCGGGAGTACCCAATCTGGCAGCCATCCTTATTCTTCCCACCCTAAGCGGTGGGATTTTTTTGCTCTCGCCTGCCTTGACGAAACAACCATTACCCCAGCAAACAGCCGCCGTGAGCAACATCAGTTTTGTTCAAATCTTCCAACCTCACACAAACCAAATCTTTTTCGGCCCCAAAATTTTCAACTGCAAAATCCGTCAAAACTTTTACTGTTTTTGCCTTGTCCTTAAACCCGATTGAAGCTACTTCAATCCACATACCTATCTTGCTCTCACTTCCGTCAAAAGCCATATTTCTGTTATACTCCATACTCACCGCAATCACTTTCAACGGTTTTTCCAAAACCTGAGACAATAAATTAGCAGCTTTTTCCGCCAATTTATCACTTTGTTGCAAAGCATTAGTTTTTATAGTTAAAAACGGCATATTTCATATCCTTTCAAAAAAGAGCGGCACCCTCAAAAATACCGCTCTTTTAGTTCCTATTCCTCGTCCTCAGGTCCCACTTCCGGTTCTTCAACGGCTACTTCCGTCTCATCAAACTCCGGTATGTTTTCACCCAAGACCTCTGTTCCTTCCTCGGTTTCAAGCTCTTCCTCATCATCGGCATCAGCCTCCAACTTGGTAACCGAAACCACCTTCTCGTCATCTGCCGTGCGGAACAAAATTACACCTTGAGTCTTGCGTCCGGCGATTCTGATATCCTCCACCGGCATCCTGATAAGTTTCCCGGCATCGGTAACCATCATGATCTGGTTGTCATCTTCAATCGGGAACGAGCTTACAACTTCTTTGTTGCGTGCCGACATCTCCATATTGGCAATACCTTGCCCGCCGCGCCCCGTAACACGATACTCATAAGAAGACGAGCGCTTGCCGTATCCGGTTGTGGTAACCGAGAGAATAAATTGTTCTTTCTCTTTCATCGCCAAGAATTTTTCTTCCGACAAAATACTCTCACCTGCCACATCGGCAAATTTGGCATCATCATTTTCACTCCGTTTCAAAGCCGATGATATCCTCAAATATTCATCACGCTCCTCAGCCGTTGCATCCGAGTGATTCAAAATAGACATTGATACCACCTCATCACCTTGAGCAAGCTTAATTCCTCTTACACCGGTAGAATTACGTCCGACAAACACTCTCACCTCGGTAACTGGGAAACGGATACATTTTCCGCTCTTGGCCGCCAACAAAACATCTTCGTCTTCGTTACAAATTCTGACATTAATCAGCTTGTCGCCCTCATCCAACTTCATGGCAATTTTGCCGTTTGATTGAACATTAACAAAATCCATCAACGAGTTGCGGCGAACATTGCCCGAGGTCGTTGCAAACATAATTGACAAATCTTTGCACTCAGCCTCATTCTCCGGCAACTTCATGATGGTGGTAATTGTCTCACCATTATCCAACGGCAACAAATTAATAAACGGTTTGCCCTTAGAGGTTGGCGAGCCCAAAGGCAGCTTATAGACCTTCATCTTATAAACCAACCCTTTTGACGAGAAGAACAACACCGGCGTATGGGTAGATGCCACAAACAAACGTGTAACAAAATCCTCTTCTTTAGTAGCCATACCCGACTTGCCTTTGCCACCGCGTTTTTGCGCCTTGTAAGCATTCAGCGGCACCCGTTTGATATATCCGGCATCAGTAACCGTAACCACCATTTCCTCGCGTTGAATCAGCGATTCGACATCGGTATCATACTCAATATCCTCAATCTTCGAGCGACGCGGATTAGCATATTCATCTTTAATCTCAACCAACTCATCGCGCATAATGCCATAAAGCTTTTCGCGTGAGCTTAAGATGGACAAACATTCTTTGATTTCCTCGCCCAAAGCCACCAATTCTTCGTGGATTTTATCGCGTTCCAGCCCGGTCAAGCGTTGCAATTTCAAATCCAAAATTGCCCTTGCCTGATTTTCCGATAGACGATAAGTTCCGTTTTCAACCTTTCTGTCCGGCTCATCAATCAGCTTAACCAACGCCTCTACATCACCTGCCGGCCAAGCCTTGGCAAGCAAAGCATCTTTGGCCTCTTGCGGCGATGGCGATGTTCTTATAAGTTCAATTACAGGGTCAATATTCTCCACCGCGATTGCCAACCCGACCAAAGTATGCGCCCGATCACGTGCTTTATTAAGCTCAAAAATCGTCCGGCGGCGAATAATCTCTTCTCTAAATTCAATAAAGGCTTTGATGATGTCTTTCAAGTTCAAAAGCATCGGCCGTCCATTATGAATTGCCAGCATATTCATACCAAAGCTGGTCTGCAACGGAGTATATTTATAAAGTTGGTTTAAGACCACATCAGCCTGAAAATCACGTTTAATTTCAATAACCACGCGCACACCCTGGCGATCTGATTCATCTCTGATTTCGGATATTCCTTCAATTTTCTTTTCTTTCAACAACTCGGCAATACGCTGTATCATAGCCGCCTTGTTTACTTGATAAGGAATTTCATGGACGATAATCGCCTCTTTGTCTTTGTGGATTTCTTCAATCGTGCATTTAGCGCGCATCACAATCGAACCACGTCCGGTCAGATAAGCTGATTTAGCCCCGGAATATCCCAAAATAAGCCCCCCTGTCGGAAAATCAGGTCCCGGAATAATCTTAATCAAATCCTCAATTGCAATATCCGGATTATCAATATAAGCACAACAAGCATCACAAACTTCACCCAAATTATGCGGCGGAATATTGGTTGCCATACCAACTGCAATACCGTTGGTGCCGTTCACCAAAAGGTTAGGATACCTTGCCGGCAACACGGTAGGCTCTTGCAAGCTTTCATCATAGTTTGGCATAAAATCGACAGTATCTTTGTCAATATCATCAATCAACGCATGCGCCACCTTGGCAAGCCTTGCCTCGGTATAACGCATGGCCGCGGCGCTGTCGCCGTCCATTGAGCCGAAGTTGCCTTGCCCGTCAATCAAAGGCACTCTCATTGAGAAAGGCTGAGCCAATCTAACCATCGCATCATAAACCGAGCTGTCGCCGTGCGGGTGATATTTACCTAAAACATCACCGACGATACGCGCCGATTTTCTAAACGGACGATTGTAATCATAACCGTTTTCATAAGCTGAATAGATGATACGACGATGCACCGGTTTCAAACCGTCTCTGACATCAGGCAGCGCACGAGCCACAATCACACTCATAGCATAATCAAGATACGATCTGCGCATTTCATCAGATATTTCAACCGGCGAAATATCCTGTCTGCTTTCTACCAAATTACTTTCTTCCACCACTTCAAATTTCCTCTTTTTTACTACAATTAAAAACTGCACAAATCATAGCAATTTTTTAAGTTTACAACCACTTTTTTTTGTCGGTTATACCCATAAAAAAAGCCCCTTTTTGCTTCTATGAGCAAAAAAAGTGGCTTAATTTTGATTTTCATTATTAAAAGTTAATTTTAGTTTTTAGATTATCATTCTCTGCCTCAAAAAATCGGCTTAAAACGCAACAAAAACCCCACCTAATTTAAACTGTCCACCTTTCGGGGGACAGTTCAAATTGGTAGGGTTTTTAATTTTCATTTAGAACGGCTCGTCGCAACGACGAATCAATTCTTCAATATTCTCTGGCGGCCAACCCGGAGTATCCATACCGAGATGGATTCCCATTTTAGCCAAAACCTCTTTAATTTCGTTCAAAGACTTGCGACCGAAGTTCGGAGTACGCAACATCTCAGCCTCGGTTTTTTGAACCAAATCACCGATATAAACGATGTTATCATTCTTCAAGCAGTTAGCCGAGCGAACAGACAACTCAAGTTCTTCAACTTTCTTCAAGAGATTGCGGTTAAACGGCAACTCTTCTTTCTCAGCCTCAGCCTCAGCCTCGGGCTCATCAAAGTTGATAAACGGCTTCAATTGATCTTGCAAGATTCTGGCGGCATAAGCAACCGCATCTTCAGGAGTAACCACTCCGTTGGTCTCAACAACCAATGTCAATTTATCATAGTCGGTAGCTTGACCAACACGGGTATTCTCAACCTTGTAAGAAACCTTTCTAACCGGCGAATAGATAGCATCAACCGGAATAACACCAATCGGAGTATCGGCAGTTTTGTTCATAGCTGCCGGAACATATCCCTTGCCTGAACCAACCGTCATTTCCATATTGATTTTAGCCCCTGCATCCAAATTACAAATAACCAAATCAGGGTTCATAATCTCAACATCATGCCCGGCTTCAATCATGGCAGCGGTAACCGTGCAAGGTCCCTCTGCTTTCAACGACATGGTTTTAGTACCTTCGCCATGAACGGCAACGGCCAAACATTTAATATTCAAAACGATATCGGTTACATCTTCCCTAACCCCTGGAATAACCGAAAACTCGTGCAACACTCCGTCAATTTTAATACTGGTAACAGCACCGCCTTGCAACGAAGACAGCAAAACGCGACGAAGCGCGTTACCCAAAGTCAAACCGAAACCTCTTTCCAAAGGCTCAACAACTATCTTGGTTTTGTTAGCACCTTCCAAAGCACTAATATTCAAGTTAGTTGGTTTAATAAGTTCTTGCCAATTTTTCTGAATCACTGGAATGCCCTCTAAAGTTTTATTGCATATGCTAAAGTTTAACAAATCAGCTCAAAGATTGCGGACGAATTATCCGCAATCTTTGAAAAAAATAGATTATACGCGACGTCTTTTTCTCAATCTGCAACCATTGTGCGGAATTGGTGTTACATCACGAATGGTTGTGATAGTAAAACCGACCACCTGCAAAGCTCTGATTGCGGATTCTCTGCCTGACCCGGGGCCTTTAACCTCTACTTCCAATGTTTTCATACCGTGCTCTTGCGCTTTTTTGCCGGCCTCTTCGGCAGCGACCTGAGCTGCATAAGGGGTAGACTTTCTTGAGCCCTTAAAACCCTGAGCTCCAGCGGTAGACCAAGCCACCGTATTACCCTGAGCGTCGGTAATGGTAACTCTGGTATTATTGAAAGTAGAATTTATATGGGCAACGCCTGCCGTAATATTCTTTTTTTCTTTTCTTTTAACACGTTGTGATACTGCTTTTGCCATTTTTCAAATCACCTTATTTCTTTTTGTTAGCAACAGTTTTGCGTTTGCCCTTGCGGGTTCTGGCATTTTGTTTGGTACTCTGTCCTCTTACGGGCAAACCTTTACGATGACGCAAACCTCTGTAACAACCGAGATCCATCAACCTTTTGATATTAACACCAACCTCGCGGCGAAGCTCACCTTCAACCACAACGTCGTTATCAATCACCTCACGAATTTTTGCGACTTCTTCCTCGCTCAACTCATGAACACGGCGATCCACCGAAACACCGGATTTTTTGCAAATTTCCTGAGCAGTTTTTCTACCAATGCCATAGATATAGGTCAAAGCGACCTCAATTTTCTTGGCAGTTGGAATATTTACACCAGCTATACGAGCCAAATTAACTCTCCATTTTTAAAATTAAACCACATTCAAAAAGTTGATCACCACTTTTCAAAATTAAGCCGGATTATATGACAAAATTTATTAGTGTCAACAAAGATTTAACAAAACTTCCAAAAAAATACAATTTTTTCAAGATTCAACCTCAAAACTGCCCAATCAAACCCCCAACAAGTCGTCGATTTTCTTAGCCACCGCCTCAATTGAGCCTGTTCCGTCAACACATTTGAGCAATCCCTCTTTCTCAAAATAAGGAATTGTAGGATAAGTCAAAGCTCTATAATTAACGAGTCGATTCTGCACCGTTGTCCGGTTATCATCGATTCGCCGATAAAATTCCGTACCGCCGCAATTATCGCAAACCCCATAAACTTTGGGTTTTTGATATTTGTCATGATAACCTTGACCACACTTCATACAGGCATAACGCCCCAAAATACGCTCCATAATAATTTCATCCGGCACCTGGATTTCAATCACGGCATCAAGCTTAATTCCTTTATCTTTAAGCATCTTGTCCAAGGCTTCGGCCTGAGGCAAGGTGCGCGGAAACCCATCCAAAATAAAACCGTTCTCACAGTCTTTTTCTTCGATTCGCCTTGAGAGCATATCAATAATCATATCATCAGGCACCAAGTTTCCCTTATCAATCAAGGCTTTTATTTTCAAACCCAATTCCGAACCGGTATAAGCCTCGGCTCTAAGCATTTCACCGGTAGACAAATGCGGCACGCCGATTCTTTCTTTCAAAAGCCTGGCCTGAGTACCTTTACCGCACCCCGGTGCTCCGGTCAAAACAACACGTAGTCCCGAACCATGGTTACTCATATCTATCTTCTCTTTTTAGAAGCCAATGATGCTTTTCTGATTAACGACTCATATTGATAAGCAATCAAATGCGATTGTATTTGACCGACAAAATCCATCGTAACCTGAACCACGATAAGAAGCGTTGTCCCGCCCAAAATAAACGGCACCGACAATTTCGAGATCAAAATCTCCGGCAAAATGCACAAACCGACCAAGTATACCGCGCCCAACACCGTCAAACGAGTAATCACATAGTCCAAATATTCGGCCGTGTTTTTGCCCGGTCTGATACCGGCAACAAATCCGCCGTGTTTTTTCAAATTCTCAGCTGTTTCTTCCGGATTAAACACAATTGCGGTATAAAAGAAAGCAAAGAACGCAATCAAAAATGCATAAAGAGCCAAATACAACGGTTGACCATGTCCCAACATCTGCGACAAAGTCTGCACCCAAGCCGGCCCGTTTTCAGCACTTAAATTGGCAACCGTAATCGGCAACAACAACAACGAGCTGGCAAAAATCGGCGGAATAACACCCGTCGGGTTAATCTTCAAAGGAAGGTGTGAACTTTCGGCCGCTCCCATTCTGCCCATTGCCTGGCGCTTGGGATATTGAATAATGATTTTGCGCTG
>CASDRW010000036.1 GCA_949283275.1 uncultured Pseudomonadota bacterium | reverse complement strand
CAAATACAAAATTGAACATAACAAGTTTGCCGTGTTTGACTATTCTGCGGTTATTACCGGCTCTTTTAACTGGACGAATGCGGCCAGCCTTAAAAACAGTGAAAACTGTCTGTTAATTACCGATGAGCCGCAAACCGTAAAAGACTATCAAACCCGCTTTGAGCACCTGTGGCTCGTCAACCTTAAATCCACATCCGATGAAAGGCTTGAAAAGTATAATAAATAGTTGCATTGCAAAGATTTTGGTTATACCCTAAACCTGATTTTAAGGACATAAAACAATGCATTTTATTGATACTCATATCCATTTGCAAGATTTTACCGCCTTTGAGCCTAAAACTCTTATGCAAAAATTATCGGAAAATCAGATTGATAAATGTATATGTGTCAGCTCCCAACCGGAAGATTGGCCCAAAGTTTCCTCTTGGGCCGATAATTTTCCGGCAGCAGTTGTTCCCGCTTTTGCCGTGCATCCGTGGTATACCCATAATTTACCGACAAACTGGGCCGATAATCTGGAAAACTTGCTTAAAACCTACTCACACGCCTTAATCGGAGAATGTGGGTTTGATACTCTTAAAAATCAAGACATATCCGCCCAACAACAAGTTTTTGATATCCATATCAATCTGGCACACACTTACCGCCGAACTTTGCTTATTCATGCCGTAAAAGCTCAAAGCTTATTGGAGCATTATTGGCAAAAACTTCCTCAAAAGTTTGTTATCCACTCTTTTAACGGCTCTTTGGAGCTCTTAAAACAAATCGTTAAGGCCGGAGGTTACGCCGCTTTTAACCCGAAAATATTTAAAAACAAACAATCTGTCGCCATTTTGCAATATATTCCCGATGATCGCATTTTGCTTGAATCTGACGCCCCTTACCAGAGCTCTTTTGAAAATCTTGCCCGGCTATGTGAAAAAATTGGCGAAATCCGGAATAAAAGCCTTGAAGAAATGTCGTCATTGATATACGCTAACTCAATGGAGATTATGCACAATGACTAACCCCAGGTTAATGCGAACCCAAGCTTTGCTTGGCACGCAGGCTATTCAAAATTTACAAAATTCCACGGTGATGATTGTCGGTATCGGTGCCGTGGGTGGTTATGCCCTGGAAGCTTTGGCCAGGGCAGGGGTTGGAAAGCTCATTTTAGTAGATTTTGATTGTTTTGATGAAACCAATATCAATCGGCAGATTTTGGCCTTAACTTCAACTTTAGGCCAAAAGAAGATTGAAGCGGCCAAAAACAGAGTTGCGGAAATCAATCCAAACTGTAATGTTGTACTTGAAGATGTTTTTGTAAACTCTTCTAATATAGATATTTTATTAAAGAATAATCCTGACTATGTGGTGGACGCCATTGATAGCATTAAATCTAAATGCGAACTGATGGCTGCTTTGCAAAAAAACAATATACCGTTTGTAAGTTCTATGGGGGCGGCCTTAAAAACCGATATATCCCGTGTTAAAATTACTCCGCTCTCGGCTACTCGTAACTGCCCTATGGCAAAAGTCGTGCGGCAAAACTTGAAAAAGCAGGGAGTTGATATTACAAAAGTAATGTGCGTGTTTTCTGATGAACAAACCAATCTGCCAGATACGGCAATTGTTAAAACACCAAACAAAACTAAAAATATTTTGGGCTCGCTACCCACAATTACAGCTGTTTTTGGGCTGATGATGGCTCATAAAGTTATTCTTGATTTAGCAAAAGGAAGGTAAATTATGCTACAAACTGTACCCGAAATTAAAATTAAAATCGCCTTGTTGGGACGCAAAAATGTCGGTAAAACATCGTTTCTAAACCTCGTTACCGGCGAAAATATAGATAATATCGCTCAAGCCTCTAAACTCGGCGATGAGGTGAGGGAAGTCGTGCAGGATTTGCAACCTATCGGGACCGTCGTTTGGCTTGATGTTCCCGGCTTTGCTGCCAATAATAATGCTAAAGTCCAAGATCAGCTCCAAAATATGCAGCCCGTGTTTAAAGCCGCTGATGTGGCCGTGCTGGTCTGCGAAGGAGATGAAATCGGTAGTACCGAAAGAACCCTTATTACTCATCTTGAAAACCAAAAAATTCCGTTTCTGGTGGTCTTTAATAAGGCCGATACTCATCAAATAGTCAGTGCCGAAGGAGCAATCTCGGTTAATTCTTT
>CASDRW010000035.1 GCA_949283275.1 uncultured Pseudomonadota bacterium | reverse complement strand
TTGGGTGAAGATTATAAAGATGAAAACGATAGCGGAAAAACGCATACAATTACTGCCGATAATGTCGCAACCACTATTCAAGGTATTGGTGAGACCTCGGCTTGGACTTTGCCGAGTGAAATCGCCGATGATGATAAAGAAGACACCCTTAAGAAAAATCTTGAAGCCTATCAAGACCAATTTAACACCGCGCTCAAAGAATATGACAAGCTCTTGTCAGATTGCTCCTATCAAGGCATCAATTTGCTAAAAGGCGGCAACCTCAAGGTGGTTTTTGATGAAAACCGAACTCACGTCTTTAATGTCTTAGGCCAGGATATCACCAGCAAGGCGCTTAATATCAACGAGGCTTTGTGGCAAACTCAAGGTGATATCGATGAGGCGATAAACCAGCTTAATGCCTCTATCACCACACTCCGCTCTTTGGCCGAAAATTTGGGCAATCAATATTCCATCATCACCACCAGGATTAACTTTACCGAAAGCCTGACCGATATCTTGGAAACCGGAGCTGACGTCCTCACTTTGGCTGATATGAACGAGGCGTCAGCCCAATATCTCTCACTCCAAACCCGCCAACAATTGGCAATCAACTCGCTTTCTTTGGCCTCGCTGTCAGCCAGAAGTATCCTAAGCCTGTTCTACTAAAAAAGGCAGAGCGTCTAGCAGTTTGGTGGATATTCTCCATCTTTTGGGGAAGCATGAAAAATATAACAGTAAGGCTAAGATTATTCTTCTATGACAAGAGTGTCATCAGGGGAGGGAGATGATATCTCCGGTATAATCTCAATCGCGGCGGCTGGCTCTTCTCCCTCGGAAACAAAGTATTCCTCGGTGATGGTTATGTTGTTGCCGTCGTCGCTTAAAGTAAGGTTGATGCTTAGCGCTTGAGGCTTTTCACCTGTCTGAGCCGGTGAAATAGCCTCAGAAGATGGTGTCGTTTCGTCTTGAGGAGTGTCTTTAACAGTTGCCTCAGAGCTGTTTTCATCTTCAAGGTCAAATCCTTCTAAATTTAAATCAGCTCGCGGCAAAATGCTGTCAGGACGTGACATCGGAATAGTGTCTCTTAGGGCTAATTGCTCGTCTGATAAAAGTTTGGCGCGATCTTGCGGCCGATTGTAGCATTTGAGTAGCCAGATGTCATAAATCGGATGCTCAACCGCATTAAGTGCCGGGGTAGAAGAAAACATCCAACCTTTGAAAATGTTAACCGGATTATCGGTCTGATAGTTGTCAACCACATCTACAAAAGCTGTGTTTTCTGGTGCTTCTTCAGGGGATTTGGTAACACATTTGCGCACTAATATCGAAAAAGTGCCGAAGTTGGCAAGCCCGCCAACCGGAACATCTATCTCGCTGACACGCCCGGTAATCTTGTCCATTGCTTGCATACGCGCAGTGTTGGCGGCAATGTTGTCAGCCTTTGCCGGCAGAGCATAAAGGCAAAGAAATGTTGCAAAAATTGGAAAATATATCCGCTTATTCATCGCCGGTTACCATAAATATAACCTCGCCAACAAGGTCTTCTATCGTCTTGAAGTCTTTGGTGTTTTTCATGATGTCGCCGTCTTTTAACAGCTCCTCAGAGTGGCCGGGATCGATTTTGATGAATTTGTTACCAATAAGCCCGTCGGCAACAATTGAGGCAACACTATCTGCAGGGAGCTTTATCTCGGGAGATAGGCTCATTACTACATCTGCGGTGTAGTCCGTGTCATCAAGGTTTTGGCTGACAACTGTGCCAATTTTGATGCCATTGATGCGGACATCAGAGCCAATGTTGAGACCGCCAACTTTGAGAAATTTGGCGGTTACGTTGTAGCCTTTGACAACTTGCAAATCCGATACATTATAGGCAAAATAGCAAAATAATGCCGCAACTGTCAAAACCAAAATACCCATGATGGTTTCAACTGGGCGTTTATACATCAAAAAATCTGGTTTCGTCATTGTTTGTTTTCTCCTTTAGAATTGTTGCGTTTGGCTTTGCCAATACTTATAATGCGTTCAATAAGCTCTTCTATAACCATGGCATCTTGTGTGTAAGAAAATTCACTGCCGGGGGCTAACATATCTTCTGATCCGCCAGGCTCAATCTCTATGTATTTGGCTCCCATAATGCCGGAGCTGACAATGGCAGCCGAACTGTCCTCAGGGAGCTTTATCTTGTCGTTAATCTCTAAGGTTAGGATGGCTTTGAAACTATTATCAAGACGGGCATTGACTACTCTGCCAATATTCATCCCCGCAAGGCGAACTGCATCACCCACCAAAAGACCATCGGTGCGGTTGAAACGAGCATAAATTTGATAGTAGCTGCCGCCGCCTTGATGAGATATTTCATCGCGCGAAAATAAAATAATAAAAAATATAACCAAAATTATGCTTAAAACGGTGAGTCCCATTTTTAGGTTTTTGGTTTCTTCTTTAGAGTATAATTCAAGTATTTTCATATTTGTGTCGCTTGAGTTAGTAAATTTAAGTTACTTATTATATAAAATAAAATATTGGTTTTGTCATCAAAGATTTTGAAAAATGAAAATAATTGTTAAAATTTAAAAAAATATCTGATAAAATACCTTAAATTTTTAATAAATGAGGAGCAGGGATTAAAATGTTGGTGGTTAAAAATCTGGCTAAAATACTTGGCGGAAAACAAATCCTGCATAATATTAATTTTTGTTTGAAAAAAGGTGAAATAATAGCCCTTTTGGGGCCAAACGGTTCGGGTAAGACTACTTTGATGCGCTGTATCATTGGGTTTTATGAACTTGATAATGGTGAAGTGTCTTTTAGTAAAAATACAATCGTTAATAATCGTAAAAAGTTTTTGGAAAATGTGGCATATGTACCTGAAGTCGGCGGTATATATCCGGAAATGACTGTGTTTGAGTATTTATATTTTATGGCTAAGCTTAGAAATGTTGATAATAAGACTTTTATCGCTAATATTAGGTATCTGACGCAAGCTTTGGAATTAGAATCGGTTATTAATCAAAAATGTGAAATATTATCAAAAGGTTATAAAAAGAGAACGGCTTTGGCCGGAGCAATGATTGCATATCCAAAGCTTTTGATACTAGATGAGCCGACCGAGGGTCTTGATCCAAAGCAAAAACAACATTTGCGTGGATTTTTAAAAAATTATGGTAAAGATAATATCGTTTTGATATCAACTCATATTATGGAAGAAGTTGAGGCTTTGGCCGACAGAGTGTTGATGATTAATGAGGGAAAACTTATTTGTGATACAACACCTTCCGAAATGAAAAGAGTTTGTGCGGAAAACTCTATTGAAAAATCTTTTTGTACAATGGTGGGGGATTAGGCAGGTGCAGCTGATTAAAGATGTGGTAAATTGTTGGGGAAAAGAATTTAAGTTTTATTTTCAGAGCAAAATGATTTATTTGATTTTGTTCGTGTATGCAACAATGTCTGCTGGATTCGTGTTATATGTTTCTGATTTTTACGAAAATACAGTAGCTAATATGGCGCAGTTTTTTATTTATCAACCAGGTATCTTGGCAACGATTATTCCTGTTTTGACTATGAGACTTTGGGCCGATGAGTATAAGTATAATACATTGGAGTTGATTTTGACACAACCTATAAGTATAGCCGCCGTTGTTTTGGGAAAGTTTTTGGCAGCTTGGTCGGTGGCAGGAATCATGATATTGTCTTCGGGCGGAATTTGGGGAATGGTTGCCTTTATGGTAAATTTGGATAACAGATGGATTGCCATAAATTATTTGATAACTTTTTTGATGGCTGGAAGCTTATGTGCATTGGCATCATTGATTGCAGTCTTTTGCTATAATGCTATTGCCGCATTTTTGGGTGCTTTGGCGCTGTGTTTGCTCACGGTAATGGCAAATTTTAGTTATTGGATTGAGAAAATTATACCGGATAATGTCATTCTTAATGATTTGGTAAAATCTTTTGATTTCAAATGGCAATTTGAAAATATGATTATGGGACAAGTTGGTGTTGGTGGTGGGGTTTATTTCGTACTTCTGATTGTCGCCGCTTTATGGACGAGCTTGATAGCTGTTGAGTACAAGAGGAAATAGAAGATGAAGTTTGGAAGTAATAAAAATATCAGATTAGCTTTTTTGGTTGCAGGAATATTTATTGCAGCGATTGCTTTTTGTATTATTGCTAATTTGTGTTTCGGAAGCATAAACTTAGATACCTCAGATAATAAACGTTACAGTTTGTCTTATGAAACGATCGGTTTTTTGAAAGCAAATAAAAAAAATATCGCTATAAGATTGTATAAAGATAAAGATTTGGGACAAAAAAGCGTTGCTTTGGAAAGATATGCCGGCTATGTGCGTAAGTTACTTGAAAAATATAGAGATAACAGTTTAGGAAAAATTGATTTGACAATAATTGAAACCATCCCTTTTACAAGTACGCAAGTTGAAGCAGAAAAATCAGGAATTAAAGAATTTGAGCTTGCCAACAAAGAAAAGTATGTTTATTTGGGAGCGGTATTTACTAGTGAAGATGGAAAGAGTATAACTATTCCACGCTTAAAATTTGAGAGGGCTGGCCAGTTTGAAAGCGATGTTACGCAGATATTGTCTGTTTTGGCGGCAGATAAAAAACCGGTGCTTGGGGTGATTTCATCTTTTTTTAGAGTGGCAGAGAAAAATAATCTTTGGGAGTATGCCGCTAATGATGCATTTATAAATCAATTAAAAGCAAGAGAATATGAAGTTATACCGCTTAGTACCGGAGCGTCGTATATTCCTCAGAATGTAGATGCAGTATTGGTGTTTTATCCACTGAATTTATCAAAAATTACATTATATGCACTGGATCAATATTTAATGCGCGGCGGACGGGTTATTGTGATGTTGGATGCTTCTTATGACAGAAAATTTGCTGAAGATGATATATATAAAACTTATTACAGCGGGCTAGATAAGTTTTTACAGAATAATGGCGTTGTTTATTTTGAAAATACTGTAGTCGGAAATATTAAAAATGCTTTTGAGGTGTTGCTTGACGGGGAAAAGATAAAATATGCACCGAGGATGATCGTTGATGGACAAAGCGGAAATGAACCACTGATAAATAGAGGATTGAAAAATTTGTATTTTAGCAATGCCAGCTATTTTAAATATGATGCTGATAATGATAATATCAACGCAAAGGTTTTGCTTGAAACAGAAGATGGAAGCGGAGAAATGTCAGCAGATTTCTTTGCCAATCCGAGTTATAATAATTTTGTTAAAATGTATGATACAACGAATAAACAATATCCTTTGGCAATACTTTTGGAAGGAAGATTTAAGTCTATGTTTGAAAGGCCTTTGTTTGAAAATACTAATATCGGAACACCTCCTTTTTTAAGCGTGTCGGTTAGGCCAGGAAAATTGTTGCTGATAGGTGATTGCGATTGGATGAACGCTAAATTATGGGATAATAAAGCAGATGAACAACATGGTATTTATGATTCGACTTATATATCCGATAATATAATATTTTTACTTAGAATTGTCGATTATATGACCGAAAGTGGTTATATTACTTTGGCTTCAAGGAAAAATAATATAAACATCAGTTTATCAGAAGCACTGTATCACAAGGTCGTCGCATCATATCAAAAAAGAAAATCAGAAATCGAAAGTAATTTGGTAAAAATTAAGCGGGAAAAGGCTGTGCTTGAAGATAAAATGAGAAGGGAAAATATGCCTACGGTTAAGCAGTTTAAAACTATGGAAGAATTACAACGAGCCGAAATCGAACAAATCATAAATTTGCAACAAATTGATTATTTGATCGGAGAGAAATATAGTAATTATCGTTCTTATTTTAATTTTAGTGTTATACTTGTAGTTCCTATTTGCTTGATGTTGATTGTGGGAATTATTTATGCGGTATATGAGCAGAAAACAAAAAGAAAAGCTCGGGAGTATATTGAATGAACAGAAAAAATTTGATTGTAGTTGCATTTTTGGTAGTTGTGGCTATTGTTTTGGTTTGGGGCGGAATTTATTTTAGTATTGGGCAAAATGATGCTAAAATGCAAGGAAAGTTGGTGTTTGCTCAAACATTTAATCAGGGAGAAAAAATAGATCATATCGTTATTACAACGTCTGATGATGTGATTGATTTAAGACAGGAAAAAAGTTTTTGGTATGTAGTTAATAAAGGTAATTATTTTGCGGATTTTTCGATAGTACATCAATTTTTGAGTGCAATAAACCAAAGTGTGTATATAGTAAAGCTACCTTATAGTAAGAAAACGGCAGAAGAAAACTATTTGCTTAATCCGCTTAAAACTAAAAATGATAGCGGAATGCTTATTCAAACATTCATCGGAGAAAATATGCTTGATGAAATTATTATCGGTTTGCCGGATAAAGATGAGACATATTTTTTTGCAAGGAAACCTGATGCTAAGGATATTTGGTTGATTGACGGTGATTTTAATTTGCCGATTATGGCTAAATATTGGCTTTTGAGACCAGTGTTTTCTATGCCGGCAAATCAAGTCGAAAGTATTACCATTGGTGAAAGTTATGCTCAACGTGAAGATAAATCTTCTTATTTTAAAAATAATTTGGAACAAAATATTAATGTTGAAGCGTTGCTTAATGTGTTGAATGGTATTGTTGCGGTTGATGCCAAAAAAAAACAAGATTTTGAAGATGAGGGATTTGATAAACTGCAATCAAAAGTGATTGATGTGATTACTGTTTATGGTTTGGAGGCCGTTTGCAATCTTTATTATGATGACAAAAATGTTTGGTTGAATATAAATTTGACAACTACACCTCTTCCAATGTCGGCTGTTAATGATTATATCAGAGATAATCGCTTCCTTTATGACGGATGGTATTTTGAGATATCTCCGGAGCAGGGGCATGTTTTAAGAGATTTTCGTCTGATGTAGTTTATTGAGGTATGAATAATATAAAAAATGTTTCGCCGGAGTTTGTTGCCGATATTGCGACTAATATTTTGGTCGAAGTAGCAAAATCAGGAAAAATTTTGTTTTTTAACACTAAGGCTGCTTGCGTGTTTGCTAATATACGCAAGCCCGGAGTGTATTTGAAAAATGTGGTGGCAGCTAATGATTTCACCTTGTTGATGCAAAATATTGATACTGCTTTGTATCAGCAATATCCCCACCATTTTTACTGGATGCAGCAAGATAGATTTTATCTGGTTTATGTTTATCCGAAAGATGACAGTGTGTGGTTGGCGATGGAAGATATTACCGAAAAACGCAGGCAAGCTCATTTGCTTTATTTGAGCTCTCAGAGAATGATGTTTGCCGAAAGAATTGCCCAATTGGGTTATTGGGAATTGGATATTGCTTTAAAGCGGTTTTATTGGTCGGATGAAATGTATAGAATTTTTGGTGTCAAAGACAAAAGCAAAACTTATCATCGCAATCTGATACGAGAGTTGTTGCATCCCGATGATTTGGGAATGTATAAGCAAAAACTTAAGGAACTTATCGGTACGCACAAGGATATTAAAGGTGATGCCAGAATCGTAACTTATGAAGGAGAACTTAAATATTGCCGCTTTATGGCCGGGATTATTTATGAAAGTGGTGAGCCTAAAATAGCCGGGGCTTTTCAAGATATCAGCGATTTAATCAAAGCTCAACATCAATTGATTGATGCTAAAAAAGTAGCTGAAGAGGCAAATTTGGCTAAGTCATATTTTTTGGCGCAGGCAAGCCATGATATTCGTCAACCGCTACAAGCAATGGATTTGTTTATTGAGGGGTTGAAAAATGCTCCGGCGGAAAAATATCCGGAATTAGCAGATAAGCTGAGTGTTCTTAGCCGCAATTTGACAGGGCTGGTGAATAATTTTTTGGATGTGTCCAAACTTGATTCCGGCGGCATGGTTTTTGAAGCACAAAATTTTGATTTGGGCGGACTTGTCGCAAGAATTTGTAATGAATATAAAGAAATGGCGGCGGAAAAGGGAATAGTTTTAAGTTACAGACTAAAAAATGTGTCGATAAATCAGGATGTTTTTTTGGTTGAGCGTATCTTACGCAATTTGCTGAGCAACGCTTTGAAATACGCCAAGACTAAGATAAGAGTTGGTAATACGAAGAACAGCTTTTGGGTGATTGATGATGGAATTGGTATAGATAAAAACAAACAAAAACATATATTTAAAGCGTTCTATCAATGCAACACTTTAAACGATAGAAGGCATGGAGGTGCTGGGTTGGGGCTTAATATTGTGGAAAAAATTGCTGAGATAATCGGTGCTAAAATAAGGCTTAAATCAAAGCCTAAGCTCTATAGTGCGTTTGAGGTGCGGATATAAATGTAAAAGCATTTGCAATTATTTTGGTTTTGGCATAGACTGCTTTACGGTTTTAATAACAATAGTGATGACAAATGTTTGGAAAATTTAAAGAAAAATTTTTTAATTCGCAGATGTGCCGCAATTATAGAAAAATGTGGAAGTATGTTAAGCCTTATTGGGGTAGGGCTTTGTTGGCATTGGTAATTACAGTTCCAATCGGCGCAATGGATGCGGTGATTGCTTGGGCTTTGAAACCTTATATGGATATTGTGATGATTGAAAAAGGTACAAACTATACGGCTTATATTCCACTTTTGATTATAGTGTTTACGTTGATACAGAGTATCTTTAATTATTCGGCCACTTATCTTAATACTTGGGTCGGACAAAAAGTTTCTATGGGGCTTAAGGTAGATTTGTTTAAAAAGTTGTTGCATTATCATGCTGCTTTTTTTGATGCAAGCAGTTCAGGCCAAATCGTTTATCGTTTTAATAGTGATGTCGATACAAGTTGTAACGGGTTGTTGGCAAATTTAAAATTGTTTACTACTCGTTTATTTTCATCTGTTTCGTTGATTTGCGTTTTGTTTTATAATTCTTGGCAGTTAGCTATCGTTGCGGTTGTAGTATTAGGATTGGCTTTGTATCCGCTGACCACGGTTAAGAAGAGAATTAAGTCGATTATGGATAAGTCGGTGTTTTCTGGATCTAATGTGGTTACGCATTTTAATGAAACATTTAACGGAAACCGAATTATCAGCTCCTATAACCTATATGACTATCAGACAAGAAAATTTAAGGAAACTTTGCAGCAGTGTTTTAAGCTTGGAATTAAGATGACCCAGCGTACGGGAATTATGTCGCCGATGATGCATTTTATTGTGTCGGTCGGTATTGCCGCCGTTATTTGGCTTGGAAGTTATCTTATAGTTACACACACAATTACTCCGGGCAATTTTGTATCCTTTATTGCCGCTCTTATAATGTTGTATACGCCGATTAAGGCTATCGGCAACAACTATAATGCTGTGCAAACGGCTTTGATGGCAATGGACAGAGTTTTTGAATTGCTAGACGGAAAGCCTGATATCGTAAGCAAGAAAGACGCAATTAAACTTAAAGGAGTTAAGAAGGGAATTGAGTATAGGGATGTTTGTTTTGAATATGAAAAAGACAAGCCTGTTTTAAAACACATAAATCTTAAAGTGAAGAAAGGTGAGACAATAGCTTTTGTCGGAAATTCAGGTGGTGGTAAGACAACTATGGTTAATTTGCTGCCTAGGTTTTATGATGTAAAATCGGGTGCGGTGTTATTTGATGGTATAGATGTAAGAGATTTGGATTTGAATTCTTTGCGGGATAATATTGCGATTGTTTTTCAAGATAACTTTTTGTTTGCAGGAACAATCAGAGATAATATTTTGCTTGGTAAAGAAGATGCTACCGAAGAGGAGATAAACGAGGCGGTAAAAGATGCTTGTTTGGAGGAGTTTGTCAAAGGGCTGGAAAAAGGATTGGACACACCCATAGGAGAGAGAGGAACTTTGCTCTCGGGCGGGCAAAAGCAACGTATTGCCATTGCTAGGGCGTTTTTGAAAAATGCTCCGGTGGTTATTTTGGATGAGGCAACATCGGCTTTGGATAACAAATCAGAGGCTGTGGTGCAGCAAGCTGTTGACAATTTGATGAAAGACAGAACCGTGTTCATTATTGCTCATAGGTTGTCGACGGTTAGAAATGCCGATAAGATTGTGGTTATAAATTATGGCGAATTGGTTGAAAGCGGCACGCATGAGGAGCTGCTTAAAAAAGAAAATTCAATTTATGCGTCGCTGTATCAATCGCAACTTAAATAGCTTAAAAATAAGGTTTGTCAGGTGAGGATAAACCTTATTTTAATAATTTGATGATAAAATCTTAAAATTGTGAAGAATTTTTATGAAAGGTTTCAAATAATGGCAAATAAGGAAGTTAAGACAGCTAAAGATTTGGAAAACCTGATTAAAAAAGTTAAAGAGGCGCAGAGGCGCTTTGCAACTTTTGATCAGGAAACGGTAAATAAAATTTTTAAGGCGGCGGCAACCGCGGCCGATAAGGCGCGAATCCCTCTGGCTAGGATGGCGGTTGAAGATACCGGTATGGGGGTGATGGAAGACAAAATAATTAAAAATCATTTTGCCTCAGAATATATCTATAACAAATATAAGAACGAAAAAACTTGCGGCATTATAAAGTCTGATAAAACAAACGGTGTTAAGGTTGTGGCTGAGCCGTTGGGAGTTATGGCCGGAGTGGTGCCGACGACCAACCCTACGTCAACAGCAATTTTCAAGGCGCTTATTTGTCTTAAAACTCGTAATGCAATTATTTTCTCACCACATCCGAGAGCTAAAAAATCAACTATTGAGGCGGCTAAAGTTGTTTATGAAGCCGCAGTTAAAGCCGGAGCGCCGGAAAATATCATTGCCTGGATTGATGAACCCTCAATTGAGCTGACGGATATTTTGATGACGCACCCAATGATTGATGGTATTTTGGCAACCGGAGGGCCGGGAATGGTTAAGGCTGCTTATTCATCAGGGAAACCGGCTCTTGGCGTGGGGGCAGGTAATGTGCCGGCTATTATTGATGAGACGGCTGATGTCGAGATGGCGGTTTCTTATATTTTGATGTCAAAAACCTTTGATAACGGAATGATTTGCGCTTCGGAACAATCGGTTATTGCGCTGAAGCCGGTTTATGAAAAGGTTAAGAAAGAGTTTGTTTTGCGCGGAGCGCATTTGTTGGCTCCAAAAGAGGCTGAAAAGTTATCCAAAATTATTTTGACGCCCAAAGGCGTTAATCCGGAGATTGTCGGGCAGCCGGCGGTTAAGATTGCTAAAATGGCAGGAATTAACGTGGCTGATCATACCAAAATATTGTTGGCCGAGCAAAAAGTCATAGATGCGGCTAATCCGTATGCGCATGAAAAATTGTCGCCGATTTTGACACTTTATCAGGCTGATGATTTTGAGACGGCGGTTGACAAGGCTTTGCATTTGGTTGAACTTGGCGGTATGGGGCATACTTCTGTTTTGTATACCGATACCAGAAAGCAAGACAGAGTGGATTATTTTGCCAAAAAGCTGCCGACCGGAAGGTTGCTGGTTAATTCGCCTTCATCGCAAGGCGGAATCGGCGATTTGTTTAACTTTAGACTGGAACCGTCGTTGACATTGGGTTGCGGCTCGTGGGGCGGAAACTCCGTTAGTGAAAACGTCGGGGTTAAGCATTTGTTGAATTATAAAACCGTTGCCGAGAGGAGAGAAAATATGTTGTGGTTTAGAGTACCGCCAAAAATTTATTTTAAACGCGGAGCAACGGATTTTGCTTTGCGCGAGTTGGAAGGCAAAAAAAGAGCCTTTATCGTTACCGACAGGTATTTGTTTGATTCAGGTATGGTTAGTGCCATTACCAATGTTTTGGAAGAGATGGATATCGAATATCAAATTTTCTTTGATGTAAAACCGGATCCGACGGTTTCTACCATTGAGGAAGCTTTGGTGATGATTAATGTGTTTAAGCCAGATGTGTTTATATCTTTCGGCGGCGGTTCGCCGATGGATGCAGCCAAGATTATGTGGCTTAAATATGAAAGGCCGAATTTGGAATTTGAAGATGTGGCGATGCGTTTTATGGATATCAGAAAACGTATTTGCACTATCGGAGAATTGGGTAAAAAAGCTATGATGGTTGCTATTCCGACAACATCTGGTACCGGCTCTGAGGTTACGCCGTTTGCGGTTATTACCGATGATGTAAGTCATGTAAAATATGCTATTGCCGACTATGCTTTGACGCCTAATATGGCAATTATTGATGCCAACTTTGTGGATAATATGCCAAAAGGTCTGACCTCGGCTGGCGGTATTGATGCTCTTGTGCACGCAATTGAGGCCTATGTTTCGGTTATGGCTACAAACTTTACCAATTCGACAGCGTTGGAAGCGGCCAAGCAAGTATTTAGATATTTGCCAAGAGCTTATAAAAATGGAGTTGATGATCCGGTGGCAAGAGAAAAAATGCATCATGCAGCAACAATTGCCGGTATGGCATTTGCTAACTCTTTTTTGGGCTTGTGCCATTCGATGGCGCATAAGCTTGGGGCGGCGTTTAATATTCCTCACGGAATTGCCAATGCGTTGTTGATTTGTCAAATTATCAAATATAATGCGACCGATTGTCCGCGCAAGCAGGCTATATTCCCGCAATATAAAGTGCCGGAAGCGAAAAAGCGTTATGCGCAGATTGCCAATAACTTAAAGCTTAAGGGCAGAACCGATGATGAAAAGGTTGCGTCTTTGATTGAGGCTATTGCCGAATTGAAAAAAGAAATTGAAATTCCGGCATCGATTAAAGAATGGGGCATATCGAAAAAAGATTTTGAAGCCAAGCTTGATTGGTTGGTTGAGAATGCTTTTGACGATCAGTGCACGGGAGCAAATCCGGTATATCCTTTGATGGAAGATATCAGGAAAATTTATATGGATGCCTTTGAAGGAAAAATATAAATTGGTATAAATCAACCCCTTTTATGGTAGAGGAGGCGCTTGATGCCCAAAAAAATACAGATTTGTATGGGAAGTTCGTGTTTTGCACGAGGCAATAACAAAAATTTGGATGCCATTATGCGTTATATTAAAGATAATGGATTGGAGGCAGAAGTGGAAATTTCCGGATTGCGGTGTTGCAATCAATGTGCAAACGGGCCGAATATTACCATTGAAGGGGTTGAATATCATAATGTTGATACCGGAACAATAATTGATATTTTGGATAAGACTTTTAAGGAGTAGGACTGATGTCTAGCCGCGAGCATCCGCTGTTTACAATTAAAAACGACTGCCAAGACTGTTATAAATGTGTGCGAGAGTGCCCGGTTAAGGCAATTAAGATTGAAGATAATTCGGCACAAATTGTGCCGGAATTGTGTGTGGCTTGCGGCAAATGCTATAAGGTTTGTCCGGTTAGAGCCAAGCAAGATCGAGATGATGTTCCTCGGGCCAAAAATATGTTACAATCGGGTGAAAAAGTTTATGTGTCGCTGGCGCCGTCGTGGGTGGCTGAATTTGAAAATGTTACCAAAGAGCAACTTTTGACGGCAATTAAGGCTTTGGGGTTTGTAGGGGTTAGTGAAACGGCTCTCGGAGCAGAAGAGGTTTCGGCTCATGTGGCAAAGTTTTTATCAAAACAGAAAAAAGGATTATTTCTATCAACTGCTTGTCCGGCCTTTGTAGAATATGTTAACAAATATATGCCTGATTTGAGCGATAATTTGACACCGGTACTTTCTCCAGTGTTGTCGCATTGTAAATTAATGCGAAAGAAATTGGGAGACGATATTAAAATAGTATTTGTGGGACCTTGCATTGCCAAAAAATTTGAGGCTGACAGAAATGCCGATTTGTTGAATTTGAGTATATCTTTTAGAG
>CASDRW010000034.1 GCA_949283275.1 uncultured Pseudomonadota bacterium | reverse complement strand
TTCCCTTTAATCAGGGGTAGTTTAAGGATATGGCAAAGCAAGCGGCAAATAATTTAAGAACGTCGTTTAAGGACATGTTTTTGAGCTCGGTCAAGCGAGGAGACATACTTTTTGCCGTATCCATAATTTTGATGTTGGTCATTTTGGTTTTGCCGTTGCCGACATGGCTTTTGGATATATCTTTGGCTCTATCGATAACTATGTCATGCGTAGTTTTGATGATGGCTATTTTTATAGAAAAGCCGATAGAGTTTAGTGCGTTTCCGCTGGTATTGTTAATCACGACATTATACCGGTTGGCGCTTAATCTTGCATCCACTCGTCTTATCTTATCAAGAGGATACTTAGGCCCCGATGCTGCCGGAGAGGTAATTAAAGCCTTTGGCGGCTTTATCATGGGTAACAATTTTGTTATCGGCGTAATTATTTTTGCCATTTTGGTATTGGTAAATTTTATCGTAATTACCAAAGGTTCCGGACGTATTGCGGAGGTTGCAGCTCGTTTTGCATTAGATGCGATGCCTGGCAAACAAATGGCAATAGATGCAGACTTATCATCCGGTCTGATAAATGAAGATGAGGCCAAAAAAAGACGAGAAGATTTGTCCAAAGAAAGCTCTTTTTACGGCGCCATGGACGGTGCCTCAAAATTTGTAAGAGGCGATGCCATCGCCTGTTTGTTGATTACATTTATTAATATCGTTGCCGGTATCATTATCGGTATGGTGCAAAACGATATGACTTTTTCTGCCGCCGGAGAAACCTATACCCGCTTGACGGTTGGTGATGGATTGGTAAGTCAGGTTCCAGCCTTGATAGTATCTGTTGCCGCCGGTATTTTGGTCTCAAAAGCCGGCATGACAGAATCAACCGACAAAGTTTTGTTTGAGCAATTGGCCAACTATCCCAAAGCATTGGGAATGAGCGCCGGCTTGGCGGTTGCCTTAGGGATGATACCCGGCACACCGGCAATACCATTTTTGGTTTTGGCAAGCCTTACCGGAGGAACGGCTTATTATCTGGATAAAAAGCAAAAAGAAGAATTTGCAAAAGCGCAAGCGGTTATGGAGCAAGAGCAAAAACAAACGGCATTAAGCAAGCTTGCCGATGAACCGATAGCCAATGTCTTAAAGGTAGATTTGATTCGCCTTGAGATTGGCTATGGGCTGTTGCCACTGATTAACGAAGAATCCAATCGTAAATTAACAGACCAAATCAAAGCCTTGCGTCGTGCGCTTGCTACCGAACTCGGCTTTGTAATGCCGTCTATCCGCATACAAGACAATATGCAGTTAGAAGCTAACGAATACAATATTTATATCAAAGAAGTCAAATCGGGCAGGGGCGAATTGCGTCCGACGCAGCTTTTGGTTATGGACCCGAGAGGGGAGCAGATTAATTTACCCGGAGAAGATACTTTTGAGCCCACTTTTGGCCTCAAAGCAATGTGGGTTGATCCGTCATATCGTGAAGAGGCAATGTTCAGGGGCTATACGGTTGTAGATCCGGCCACGGTAGTAACCACTCATATTACCGAGCTGGTTAAAGAAAACATGCCGGAATTATTATCCTATGCCGAAACGCAAAAATTGCTGGATGAAATGGATAAAGAGCATCAGAAACTGGTTAAAGATCTTATCCCGAGCAAAATATCATTGGCTGCGGTTCAGCGCATTCTTAAGAACCTGCTGCAAGAACGAGTATCGATTCGCGACTTGCCGACTATTTTGGAAGGCATTTCCGAGGCGGTTAGCTCCACCCATAGCCTTATGCTTATAACCGAGCATGTAAGGAGCAGGTTGTCGCGTCAATTATCCAATGCCTATGCCAACGAGTTTGGGGTTATATCATTGGTTCCTTTATCGGCGGAGTGGGAGCAGAATTTTGCGCAAGCCATAGTGGGCGAGGGCGACGACAAACAGCTTGCCATGGCACCGAGCATGCTGCAAGCTTTTATCAGCAAAGTTCGCAAAGTTATGGAAGATTTGGCAGCCAAAGGTGAAAGCCCTGTTTTGTTGACCAGTCCCAACATCAGGCCGTTTGTCCGCTCGATTGTTGAGCGGTTCAGACCGTTGAGTGTTGTCATGTCGCAAAACGAAATTCATCCCAAAGCCAAGATTAAAACCGTAGGACAAATTTAAGATTAATGAGCAAAACAGATACAAATCCGCTTAATTTTGCCGAAAGTGTTACCGCACTTAAAGGCAAGAATATGATTGCGGTTGTGTCCGGCCGCCGAGGCAGCGGCAAAACGTGGTTTACAATAACGTTGGCTCAAGCGCTTAGTTTATTTAAACAAAAAGTGTTGTTATTTGATGGAGATTGCGGGCTTAATAATGTCAAAATTCAATTAGGGCTTGATATGGCCAATGATCTCAATGCGGTTATGTCAGGAGTAAAAAGTCTCAATCAGGTTGTTTTTGATTATGACAAAGGACATTTTGCGATTACGGCAGGCAATCCCGGAGCCTCAGGTTTGGCAACTCTGTCGGTCGGAAGGTTGCAAATTTTGGGAGACGATTTGAATATTTTGGCGCAAAATTACGATAAGACCATTTTGGACTTGCGTTCAGGACTGTCTAATCCAAGCAAAGTATTGGCAGGTATGTCGCAATATGCTATCGTAATCTGTACAGATGAGCCGCAATCAATTACTGATAACTATGGTTTGATAAAGCTTTTGATTTCGCGTTATCCCAAAACATCGTTAAGTGTTGTTATAAATCAGGTTAATGATATCAGCGCAGGCCTTAGAACATACGGTATGTTAAACAAAGCATGTCAGGAATTCTTGAAAATATCCGTGCCGCTATTAGGTGTAATAAGGCAAGACACCCGGGTAAGAGATTCGATTCGCAACTGTGCAACAATTATTAATCGCTATCCGCAGTCGGAAGCAGCCTTGGATGTAATATCAATAGCCAAGAGGATTTTAGGCAATGAGTAATTCGATTAACCCTTTGTTTTCCGGATTATCGACAATTTTTATGGAAAACAATTTTGCTTTGCCGTTATCAAAACTACCTCCCGAACTATCCGAGGCAATTAAGAATGGAGCCACCGGCCAAATTGAAATTTTGCCAACATCCAATCAGTTATTAAATGCCATTTTGCATATTAACGGAGAAAGCTTTGCTTTTTCGCTTCCTCAAGATTTTTCTTTTGGCGGAGGAAGAGAGGTTTTTGATGTCAGGATAAGCAGCAACGGTCAGATGTTTCCGCTTCAAGATAAAGCAGAGATAAGCAATCCCAACCCGACATTATCGCCTCAAAATACTGTGCCTAAAGTTGAAATGCATCCTCTCAAACTTTCCGAAACAATAGCTTCGTCTCTGCAAAAGATGGGGGTTGATGCAGGTATTATCAAACAAATTACTCAAGAAATTGCCCCGCTGAATGTCTCTTTGTCGGCCATAGGCAAGACGATAGAAACCAAAGAAGTTTTGCAGCCGTTGCAAAATATCCTGTCTCAGTTTGCCAATCAGCCTGATGTGCAATCTATTCCTCAACTTAAAAGCAAACTTGAAGAAGCAATCTCTTTAACTATCGGCAAAAAGATAGGAGGCGAAATAGCTACTAAAGTTAATGATTTGACAATGGTCAAAACCGATTTAGGCAATACTTTTTTTTCCTCCAAGATTAATCTGCCGCCTCAAGAAAAAGTAATACTCACCATAACCTCGCAGGCAAGTGTTCTAAAGCAGGAGCTTAAATTTTTGGATAATCTGTTGGCTATTATAAGTCCTAAGCATAATGTTACGATTAAGCCGGAAGTTATAAGCGCATACCCGCAATTAAAAAATCTAATGAGCATAAGCAAAATTGATTTGCCGGTTTTTGATAGTGTTATAAACAAATTGCCGTTTACCGGAAATATGCTTTTAGAAAATATTTATGACTTTTATCAGGCCGCAGTAACTAAGGATATAAAGCAGTGGCTAAATCCCAAAATGGCACAAATTGATTCGCTTAGCTTGGAGGCCAAAAAAATAGTAATGGAAGAGCTTAATTCATTTATCGGCTCATCCATAAAAGAGACACCATCATGGCGTATTGTTGAAATGCCGATGTTTGACGGAACAAGTTTTAAGCCATTAAAAATTGCCGTAAGAAAAGACCGCCAAGAACAAAAAGAAGAAAAAAAGCACTCGTCAGATGTTACGCGTTTTATTGTCGAGACCGGATTCTCCAAGCTTGGCGAGTTTCAGTTTGACGGTTTGTCAGAGCCTAAAAAGCGCAAATTTGATCTAATAATTCGCACCTCTCAAAAAATGTCGAATGATTTTTGTGCAAATATTATCAATTTGTTTAAGAAATCGCTTTATAATCTTGACTATACCGGAACAATTAAAATCAATTCCGAAGAAGCCTTTATTAAGATTAGGGACGACAATACCATAAAACAAGGGATTTATATTTAAATGCAAGATGCTTTGGAATATTATAAAATTTTACAAGTAAGCCCCGATGCGGATATTGAAACCATTAAACACTCGTATCGTGATTTGGCCAAAATATGGCATCCTGACTATAACAAGGATAAAGACACCACTGATATTTTTCAAAAATTATCTGTGGCCTATGATGTTTTAAGTGATGAAAAAAGTCGGCTGATTTATGATATTTTATCAATTGTCTATGGCAAGGACAATTATCCGGATATCGAAGCAATGACGATTTTCAAGGACGGTGCCGAAGGAATAAATTTGCGAGCAGTTACTCTAAAGAACGTAAGGGCATGGTTTGTTTCATTTAAGCTTTTTTCTAACTTGCAAATTGTATCCTATAAAAAAGCCTTAAGACTTAATGCTTGTGCGGCTTTAAGCAATTGGTTGGCCGGTTGGTGGCATCCGAAAGCATTTTTCAAAAATTTACAAGCACTCAAGAGTAATTTTATCAAGCCGTTATCAAAAGAAGAAAGTTTGCGGATTTTAATCCATAATATGATAGCCTATGCCAACAACAACCAAAATGTGGAGGCTCTAAAATGCGGCTTGCAGGCCTATGATCTGGCAGCATCCGAGGACAAAAAGTTGTTGGATAAATTTTTTCAAACACTTAATGTCAAGGTCAAAACTCCTAAAGCTTGGAATATTGCGGGTTTAAAACTGGTACAGTTGGTTATGCCTGTTTTTTTGCTCATCTTATTGCTTTTTCCGGCAGCTGATAAATATGTTAATTTAAGCGAGGCCGAGCTTTGGAGTATCTTTTCTGATAAAAAGGAAATAGATTATTATCAGAGAGTAAAATTTGGCGGCGGCAGAGAAAGTGTAGATGATGTAGTTGTCGGCAAAATAGTAAGTGTTCCGGTTGATAAATCGGATACTTCAAAACTCTATCATTTGACAACGAATGTTGAAATTATGTACGGACCGTCAGATGATTTTGATGTCATCAAAACCCTTGAAGAATCAACTACTGTTCGCCTGACAGGCTACACGCCTGACAATATCTGGGCTAGAGTAATGATGGACAACGGAGAGACCGGCTTTGTTCATACCGAAGACATTAAACCGGGCATTGGCAAAGAAATACCGTTTGGCAGTGCAATTATAGAGTAAACTTAATCGGCTCGATTTTGATAGCCAAACCGGTTTTATCATCGGTTTCGATATATGTTCCGCAGATTGTGGCTTTGCCTGAGGCAGGTTCAAGACGAGAAGAAGAATTTTTATCCTTAAGCCTTGCAATCGGAGCATTTTCGTCAAAACCTATAACGCTGTTGTAATCACCGCACATACCAACATCACTTTGATAAGCGGTGCCTTTGGGCAAAATAGTTGCATCATTGGTTGGCACATGTGTGTGTGAGCCGATGAGGGCAGAAACTTTGCCGTCAAAATATTTGGCCAGAGCTTGCTTTTCGGCAGTTGCCTCGGCATGAATATCAATAAAGATTGCATTTATATTTTTGGCCAAAGAATATTTTTGCAAAACAGTATCAATAGCAGTAAGAGGAGAGGCAACATCTTCCATAAACACTCTTCCGACAGCTTCAATGAGCAACAGTTTTTGACCGTTGTCGAGAGGAATTTCTCTAGCCCCGCATCCGGGAAGATTGGACGCATAATTAATTGGTCTGACGATTCGTTTGTTTTCATCCAAGAAAGGCAATATTTCTTTTTGATTCCAAACGTGATCGCCGGTAACCAAAGCACTAACACCAGCATTAAAGAGCATATCACATATTTTCGGGGTACAACCAAACCCGTGTGCGGCGTTGTCAACATTGGCAATTAAAATATCAAATTTATATGTATCTTTGATAAATCGGACATTAGCCAACACAGCCTCACGCCCAGTTCTGGCGACAATATCGCCAAGGTATACTATTTTCAAATTTTAAAGCCTCACAATACGTTAACAAAAAGAAACCCCGTTTAATAAGACGGAGTTTCTTCTTTAGCATGCTCTAAGATTGCCAGAAACCGTTTAGCCGTATATACATTCTTGAAACGAACCGCGGGTCAATAAGTGGGCGCCATATAAATAAACCACGATTTATTCAGGGACAGCTCCCTATACAATAATGTTGGCTCGGAAGACCTGCTAATCTACGTACTACGCAGTCTCTAAAACCTCTTATGCCATCATACTATAACAAATTTATTTCTTTGGCAAGAACTTTCAATCGATTCCCTAAATTATTTATGATTTCAGCCATTTCGATGTCTGATTTTGCCAAGAATTCTTTATCAATAACAGGCTTTGAGGATTCGTTTGTGCTTGGATTCTTTTTTAGCTCGCTTAACTCATCAGCCAGCAAAAGCCCAATCATGGCAAGCAGCATACTTTCGCTTATTTGGTTGGCTCCATTGGTCAAGAGTTTGGCTTTTTCATCAAGTAGGTTGGCCAATTGCATAATTCTGAACTCTTGTCCATCCTCGCAGGCGATAGCGTATTCTCTAGAATTGATGGTAATTGTAACTTGAGCCATTTTCTTACAAAGCCTCCTCAATATAACTATTAATTTGTTCTATTTTATCTAAGGCCTTTTGTAAGGATTCGCCTAAATCGGCAATTTTGATTTCTTTATCTGAAATTTGTTGCAAGGCATCTTTTTTTTGTTTTTCCAGCAGAGCCTGTTTTGTTTTAATTACGGTATCAAGCTCAATCAAATCGGCAGACAGCTGGCTCAAGGCATCTTTAGTCTTGGCAAAGTCAAAAATTTTATCGTCCATTGCTGATTTTTCTTCCACTTTTAAAAATATTTCCCTATTATCTAAAAATAACATAATAAACATCATTCAGACTTTTACAAGAGATAAAGCAAATTATGCCACAGGTAATCCTTTATATTGAAAAATCGGCAGACAAAATCATCGTTTCTGATGCCATCAGTTGCTATGTTGTAAATTCAGACCTTCCTCAGTCAAAGATAAAAGAAGCGCAGTCGCAAGACAAAATGGTCTTAAGTTTTGGCCCCAAAGCTTTGGATGTGTGCTTTAAGTATAATCTTGACGGCATTATAAAGGAGATTGACCCATCAAAACCCGTTAAGCCCCAACTTAAACCTCTGCGAGAAAAACTTAAACACAAGACTTTTGGTGTTATTATTCCGCCCCGCCGCCACGAGGCAATGTTGGCAAGTGAAATAGAGCCGGAGTTTATAGCTTTTAAGCCTTTCAAAGCAGAGCAAGACAGAGAGATTATAGACTGGTATAATGATTTGTTTTTAATTCCGTCGGTTTGGGTTGCCGAGGATGAAGCCAAGCAGACCTCAATTCCTGATGTTGATTTTGTGATGGTTAAGGCAAAAAATTTTGAAAATTTTGGTTGCTAAAAAACAAAGTTTATATTAGGTTGCTAGTAAAAATAATATTTTATGAACAGATTTTAAGGAGTAAGATAATGAAACAACAGGCAGGATCAATCCGTATTGGTTGGGTTATAGAGTATAAAGGCAAACCCTGGACGGTTATAAAAACAAACTTTGTAAAACCGGGAAAAGGCGGTGCTTTTATGCAAGTTGAGATGAAAGCGGTTGAAGAAGGGACCAAAACCAACGAGCGTTTTCGCACGGAAGATATGGTTGAAAAATTGATGGTAGAGACCAAAGATTGCCAATTTTTGTATGAGGATGCCACCGGCCTAACATTTATGGAAAGCGATACTTATGAGCAATTTGCCATGCCGGCTGATATTTTAGGCGATTCTCGTCCGTTCTTAACAGACGGTATGGAAGTTAAGGTAAGCGTTATTGACGGCAAGCCGATTTCGGTTGAGCTTCCGTTGCAGGTTATTTGCGAGGTAGTTGAGACCGAGCCGGTAATCAAAGGGCAAACGGTTTCCTCATCATACAAACCGGCTATTTTGGATAATGGTGTCAGAACCACGGTTCCGCCGTTTATCGGTGTTGGGGACAAGATAGTAGTTGCCACGTTGGATGCATCCTATGTCGAAAGAGCTAAATAATGTCATATATTTCCACCAATCTCAATTTTCTGATTGCAACCGTCAAAAAGGCAAGTCAAGGTTTATCCCGCGATTTTAGCGAGATAGAGCAATTGCAAAGCTCGATTAAAGGCCATAAAGAGTTTACAGAAGCCGCGGTTGACAGGACAACTAAGATATTGCGTAGCGAATTGCAAAAGTTTCGTCCGCAATATGCCATAGTTGCAAAGGGTGACAAAACACCATCCGTTTCGCATTTTTTGATATCACCGTTGGATGGAGTAACAAACTTTATGCACGGCATACCCTATTTTTCCGTTAGTGTGGCCGAAGTTGTCGACGGTAATATGGTTGCGGCGGTTATTTGCAATCCGGCAACATCGGATGTTTATTTTGCGGAAAAAGGTAACGGTGCGTTCAAGGAAGGATATCGCAACCACGAGCGTCTTCGTGTTGCCGCCCGCAAAGATTTATCCCAAACGGTTATTTGCGGTCGGGTTACGGAAGATAAGGTTGCCGCAACCAGAAATTTCGGAGCGGTAAGTTTGGATTTGGCCAATTTGGCTTCCGGTAAATTTGATGGTGTCATATCAAAAGGAAATACCGCAGCAGAGATAGCCGCAGGTGTTTTATTGGTTAAAGAATCCGGCGGTCGTGTTTTGGCCTTGGAACAAGAAGATATCAGAATCGATGATATAAAGCAGGTATTGTCCCAAGGCAATGTTGTAGCATCTAATAATGATTTGATAAAAAAATTGGTTGATTTGGCAAAATAAACAAACCAAAAAGGGGGAGGAACAATGCGTTTAGGTATAATAACTGTTGGCGTTTTGCTCGGAATAGCTCTTAATGTTCGTGCAGAGGAAAATGTTATGGTCGACTTATCGGTATTAGAAGGACTTAACACTTCTTATATAGCGCCGACACAGCCGCTTTTTCCTGTATTACCCAAGAAGAACCGCATAAGTACTCCTGTAAAAATAAACAAACCAGCCCTTCCGGTCAAGATGAAACCGCAAGTTTCTTCCCAAGTTGCAAATGAGCAAACTATTAAGCAAAATGAACAAAAAGCAACAAAGCCGGTTTTACAAGAAGAGGAAGAAATAGTAGTTGTTGACGTTGAGCCGGTATCTCCTCCTCAGGTTGATAAACAAGCCAAAGCTGTTGATATCAAGCCAAGCCCTGAGGTAAAGGTAGAAGTTAAGCCTCAAGTTACCAAAGAAGAAGCATTGCCTCAGAGCAAAGAAAAAGTTTTACCGGTTAAAACAATAACACAAGAGCCGATAAAAAATGATATCGTTTCCATCATGCGGAACGAAACGGATATTAAGGTTGAAGAAACAGAAGCGGCAAAAGATACGGATAATCCAGGCTTATTGGTTGATGAAAAAGCGTTTTCTAAACAGACCAAAGAAAAATCATCAGCTATAAAATTTGCATCAGAAGCTGATACCCTATCACCGGAGCAGAAGGTACAAATTGATGCTATTATTGCCCGATTTGAAAATGCTAAAGAAAATAAGATAGCGATATATTCGTATAATCAAGATGATGGGACGGATAGTTTTAAGAAGAAACGCATTAGTTTAAACCGAGCCATAGAGATAAGAAGCTATTTGATTAAGCAAGGCTACAAAAATTTCAGTATTAAAGTAGTCAATATCAATGCAGGTTCGGATAAAACAGACATAGTAGAATTGGAAGAAATAAAAAAATAAAAAAAATTTAAATTAATGCTTGCGTTATTTAAATGCTTAATGTATAAGAAGCATAAAATTATTGCAATCAATGTAAGATTTAGGAGTTTTAACGATGAAAAAAGGAATCCATCCTGATTATCATGAGATTACTTATATAATGACTGATGGTCAGAAATATACCACCCGTTCTACCTTAGGCAAGGCAGGGGATGTTATTACACTTGAGGTTGATCCCAAATCACATCCGGTTTGGACGGGAATTCGCCGTTTGGTAGATACAGGCGGTCAACTTTCCAAATTTAAGAACAAATACGGAGCATTTGTTCTTAAATCTGGTGATGCCGAATAATAAAATAATAAAAACATTACGATTTATTAACCTGCGCTTGTTATACTTAGCGCAGGTTTTTTATATCGCAAGGATTTATAAAAATGACAAAGATTGTTCATTATGAAGTCTATACGGATACTGGTTCTGGTTGGCAGTTGTTGGAACGATTTGCAACCGAGCAAAGGCACGAGGCCTACGAAGTGGCTAAAGAACAAGAAGCAGCGCACAATCGTGTCAAGATCATTAAAGAGACTTTTGAAATTAGTGATAATACATATGTTGAATCAGTGGAATATATAAGTAGCCAAAGCGGTAAAAAAGGAAGCAAAAAAACCCTTAGCAATATTGATTATCAAAAAGATTCGGGAGAAGTTATTCAAGATATTGCTGACAGCCGCCGTAATATTTATAAAGCGATAGTAAAGTTTATAGCCCTAATTTTAGTAAGTCTTATATTTGCTAATATTTTTGTAAGTTTAATTTTTCCGCTTTTAGAAATTTTTGTTGGCGAAGACCACAATAGTTCTTTATTGTTTTTTGTGTTCTTTATAGTTTTTTTAGCAATGGCGATACCATTAGTTTTAAAAAATATTCCGTGGTATATTTTTATTAACCAGGATAAAGAAAACAAAACCGAGATTAGCGAAGATAAATTTTTTGAGCGGGCTCAAAGTTTGGTTAAAGCCTATAATATTAATTCTGATTTAACCAATCTTAAAACCAGCGCTTATCCAGAAGCTCCGCTGGAATACAAACAATATCTGATTTATTTCCTGAGTGAAATACTATCAAACTTAAATGTGCGTTCGGCACTACAAAATCAGTTTTCACGTTTAGGTGTCAAATTATTAGTTTTTGGTGGATGTTTGGAATTGGCCAGATATGGTGGTTTGAAAATGAGTGAGGCAAATTCAATTTTGTATGATGCTTTTAAGATTACCGATGGTGACAGCGCCGACTTGGAAGAATTTTATGAAACCAAGCAGAGCTATAGTGATAATAAGATTGCTATTTATTTAACTGGTGTGGGTGCCTTTTTGATGCATCAGATAATTACGGATCAAAAACTTTATACCAAAGTTTTAAACAAAGCCTTTAGCAAATGGGAAGAACAGCGCAATCCCGAGGTGTTAAATAAACAAATCAATCAACCCGAGGCTGAAATAAAAAAAGAAGAAACTCTTCCTCCGGAGGAAAAAAAGTCGTTATCGTGTCGAGTTAACATAAAAAGTGATCTGAAATTTTTGGACACATCAATTCCCAATCAAGATGACATATCTAATAACACAAGTGGAGCTATCAGAGCAATAGTTGCCAATTTGGTTGATAAATATCATGGAAATAATGTTGTTGAGGCAGGCGGAATAACGTCGGTTGATTTTGAAAAAATCCGTGATGGGGCTAAGTTTGCTGTGGAATATCTGAAAGATATTGCAGCTTACGGTGAAGAAAATAATAATGAACGAATAATTTTACGTAATTGTTGTGTTTTGATTAATGCTAATGAAAATACTGAGCCAAATCTTAATCATTATGTTTCAGATATATTTGAGCATGTATACAACAATGAGATTATTACAACAAAAGAGATAGCAACAGTTTTGGAAGCAGATAGCTATGAATTAGAGTTTTTAGGCGACAAGCAACTTAAAGAATCATCTACCACGGCAGAGCTTTACAAATTAAAATATTAACGTTCTAAAAGCATAAAAAAAACTTGTATATTTAGAATAAAAAAATTATCCTGTAGTCAGTTTGAATATAAAGATGAAAGGATAAAGATATGACAGCACCTTTAATGCCCAAAGCCACGGCGGTATGGCTGGTTGAAAATACGACGCTTACTTTTCGTCAGATAGCTGTTTTCTGCGAGATTCACGAGCTTGAGATTCAGGCTATGGCCGACGGCGATGTTTCCGGCAATATAAGGGGGTTATCGCCTGTTGATAATGGACAACTAAGCTGGGAAGAAATACATCGTTGCGAAAAAGACAAAAAAGCTAACCTACAGGCTCTTGAGATGGAGCGCAATGTAAAATTGCGTAATATGAAAGCCAAAAAGGTACTGTCTCCGTCGCAACGTCAAGAAAAGCCAAATGCCATTGCATGGATTATCAAAAACTATCCGGAGATTAAAGACACTCTTATCTGCAAGCTTATCGGCACTACCAAAAGCACTATCAATGCTATTCGTGATGGCTCGCATAAAGACATATCAATTATAAGGCCTAAAAATCCGGTCGCTATAGGTTTGTGTTCTGAAGCAGACATAGAAAAAGCACTTGCGGCCTCGCAGCCTAAACCCAAGCCTGAGAAGAAGAGAAAACCCAAGAAAAAGGCAGCCAAAAAGCCAGCGGCCAAAAAGGTAGCTAAAAAGCCTGTCGCGAAGAAAGCAGCCAAAAAGCCAGCGGCCAAAAAGGCAGCTAAAAAGCCTGCTGCGAAGAAAGCAGCCAAAAAGCCAGCGGCCAAAAAGGCAGCTAAAAAGCCTGTCGCGAAGAAAGCAGCCAAAAAGCCAGCGGCCAAAAAGGCAGCTAAAAAGCCTGTCGCGAAGAAAGCAGCCAAAAAGCCAGCG
>CASDRW010000033.1 GCA_949283275.1 uncultured Pseudomonadota bacterium | reverse complement strand
TGCTTAATGCGGTTGAGGCCGGAGTACAAGCCGCAATCATGGCTCCGACCGAAATTTTGGCCAAGCAGCATTTTGAAACCATTGCACCGATGTGCGAGAATATCGGTGTCAAAGTTGAGCTGTTAACCGGCAAAACCAAAGGTAAAAAACGCGCAACTATTTTGCAAGAACTTATAGACGGCAAAATCAACATTATTATCGGAACACACGCCCTATTCCAAGAAGACATTGCCTATAAAGATTTGGGTTTTGTGGTGGTTGATGAGCAACATCGTTTTGGCGTGCATCAGCGCCTGAGCTTGTCTGAAAAAGGCAATAAATGCGATATTTTGGTTATGACGGCAACTCCAATTCCCAGAACCTTGGTTTTGACATCATACGGTGATATGGAATACTCCAAAATCGACCAGCTGCCCGAGGGCAGAAAGCCTACCGAAACCAGAGTTATGCCGATATCCAAGCTAAACGAAACCGTGGCTGCGCTAAAGCGCAAGATTGATGAAGGTGTAAGGGCTTATTGGGTTTGTCCGTTGGTGGAAGAATCGGAAAAATCGGATTTGGCGGCGGCCGAGGCCCGATTTGCCGATTTGCAAAAAATATTCGGCCCTGAAGTCGGGCTGGTACATGGCAAAATGAAAGAGACTGAAAAAGACAAAGTAATGGAGCGTTTTAAAAAAGGAGAAATTAAACTTTTGGTGGCAACAACCGTGATTGAAGTTGGGGTTAATGTGCCGGAGGCAACCATTATGATAATTGAACACGCCGAGCGGTTCGGACTGGCACAACTGCACCAACTGCGCGGACGCATTAAACGGGGTAATATTCAAGGAAGCTGTCTGCTGTTATATTCTCTGCCTTTGAGCGAAACCGCCAAAGAACGGCTTAATATCATGCGGCAAACCGAAGACGGTTTTATCATTGCCGAAAAAGATTTGGAACTGCGCGGCGGCGGTGAAATATTGGGCACCAAACAAAGCGGATTTTGCGAGTTTCATCTGGCTGATATGGAATATCACAAAAATTTGTTGGTTATTGCCAACCAAGATGCCAAACTAGTCTTAAACAAAGACCCAAACCTTGCCTCTCCTCGCGGCAAGGCTTTGCGCAATCTGCTATATTTGTTTGAAAAAGACGACAGTATCAAAAACTACAAGGCCTAAATCTCTTCCATTTTGCGGGTGAGATAATCAAGCTTGTCTTTTGACAGCTTGCGGCCATTGATGACCTCGGCAAAAATGGCTTTTATCTCAGGGGCATATTTGCGACGCGATTTGGCAATTAATGTCAGATGACTGGCTGCAGCCTCAAATATCTGACTTTCTTGTGCCAACAATTGCGCGGAAAGCTCCAAATATGGCGGAGTATAGGCGTTGCGGCGGATGTTTTGGCTATGTTTATAGGCTTCACGCTGGATGTCTGCAGCATCAAGGGCTGAGATGTTTTCATCTTTGATTTTGCCTGCCCAAGAAAAGCGGCGTTTGGTTTTGGCCACAATCTTTTTGAGGCTGTTTAATATGGATGTCTTTTTGATATATTCCGCCATTTATTTCTCCTTATAATCTATTTCTTTTATACTCCATTAAATAAACCTTTACAAGTTAAATATTAATCTTGACCAAAGGTAAAATATTTGAACATACTTAAGGTATGCTAATCTTAAACAGAGGTGTTTTGATGAAATTATTTGAACGTAAAAAATCGGGCAACTTAAGAGAAGTAACAATTTTGGGAATCAAATTCTCTTACACAAAAAAACCGAAACTACCACCTCATATTGATAAACAAAAATTATTGCCGTTAATCGCCAACTTTGACGGAATCGGGATTAATGCCGACAAACGCTCACCCAAACTTATTGTATCTTTAACCTCGTTTCCGGAGAGGATGTATGAAATTCATTATACCTTGTATTCACTTCTAAATCAGTCTATTAAACCTGATGAGGTGGTGTTGTGGTTGGCTAAAGAGCAATTTCCGAACGGAAATGACAATATTCCGCCAGCGGTTCTAAATTTGCAAAAAAACGGGCTTACTATCAAATGGTGTGAGGATTTGCGCTCTTATAAAAAGCTTATTCCGACCTTAAAAGAATTTCCCGATGATATTATTGTTATTGTTGACGATGATGTTTATTATCCGGCAAATTGGCTGGAAAAGCTCTACAAACAACACCTAAAACACCCTAAATGCGTTATCGGCCACAGATGCCATCAAATACGCTTGTTGCCTAACGGTTGGCCTAAGCCTTATAAACAATGGAAAAAGAACTCTACTTTGGTTAGACCGTCTTATCGCAATTTTTTGACCGGTTGCGGCGGTGTGTTATATCCTCCGCACAGTTTGTATAAAGATGTTTTGGATATCGAAACATTTAGGCAATTGGCGCCCTATGCCGATGATATATGGTTTTGGGCAATGACAGTATTAAATAATGTTAAGATAAAAACTTTTTGGGGCAGAATGCGCAAAGTGTTATTAGTAAACCCCGAAAGAGAAATGCGTAATACAGAGCAACTAACGCTAACCCAGCTTAATATTGCTCAAGACGGAAATAACCGCCAGATGATTGCCGTAATTGATAAATACCCCAGACTTATTGACAAATTGAAAGAGGATTAGAATGACAAAAATTACTGTTGCTTATGCGCCGGATAAAAATTTTGTTCCGCTGACTTTGGTATCTATGGCCTCGGTTCTAAAAAATGCCAAAAAAAGCGATGAAATTGAATTTGTCATTATGTATTCCGACCTTGAAGATAAATACCTGCAAACTTTTGACAACCTGCAGGCAATTAAAAATTACAGCTTGAAGTCGATTAAGGTTGATGAAAAAATTTTTGACGGATTTCCCTGCCCTAACTGGGTTACTATTGAGGCTTGGTTCAGATGTCTTTTGGCTGATTTGCTGCCCGATGAAGACAGGGTACTTTATCTTGATTGCGATACAATAGTAAGAGATTCTTTGAGTGATTTGTTTAAGCTTGATTTGGGCGATAACTTGGCCGGAGTAATTGAAGATGTTTCAGGCTCTAAAGAAAAAGCTCAAAATATTGCTTTAAAGGATGAATTTTATTTTAATTCGGGAGTTATGCTGATTAATCTAAAAGCTTGGCGTAAGCAAGATTTCTTTACCAAACTGAAAAATATCGTGATGACTGACGCCAAAGTAAGCAACGATCAAGACGCGCTTAATAAAGCTTGCGACGGCTTCAAATATCGTCTATCGCCCAAATATGATTATATGCATGTTTGGTGGCGCAAAAACACCCCGGATTATGATGATAAATATATGGCCGAATTTATTAAGGCTCAAGAAAATCCCGTAATCGTGCATTTTACTGGCAAAAAGCCTAATCATCCGGCTTGCAAAAACAAATTTTTGGGAGAATTTAAGGAATATGCCAAACTGGTTCCGGCTTATGAAACTTTGCAAAAAGAAATCGGCGTTAAAGAAGCCGGGAAAGGAAGAGAAAAGCTTTCCTTTTGGAAACGTATGTTTTCAATTGAAACCTCTAGCGACAGAAAACATAAATATATAAATATTTTGGGATTAACTTTGAAAATAAAATGTTAATCTGACAAAGGACTTAGATTATGGTGAAAGTATCTATTGTTTTACCAATTTATAATGTGGAAAAATATTTGCCAAAGTGCCTTGATTGCTTGCTTAATCAAACGCTTAGAGATATTGAAATTATTTGCGTAAATGATGAAAGTACTGATAACTCTTTGGAGATACTTAACAATTATGCAAAAAAAGATAACCGTATCAATATAATAAATCAGCCCAATTCCGGACCTGGTGTGGCCAGAAACAACGGAATCCATATTGCCAATGGAGAATATATTGCTTTTTGCGATCCTGATGATTGGATCGATGAAAACGTATATGAATATTTGTATGACACAGCAAAAGCCAATAATGCCGATGTTGTGGAATATGCTGTTGCTGTGCATGAAGAGAAAAACGGCAAAATTAAAATTAAAGATAATCTTTATGACTGTGATGTCATAAATATAACTGAAAAACCATATCTATTGTTTAAGGGCATCTTGGCATCTTGGAATAAATTATGCCTTGCCAGATTGATAAAGGAACAAAATATCTTATTTTCTGAGGGATATTGTGCTGAGGATATGCTTTTTACCATATCATTAAAATCTGTTGCTAATAAAATATTGTATATCAACAAACCTTTTTATCATTATTTGCATCGCAAAAGTTCCATAACTCACAAAAAATCGGCAACAAATTCTCTTGTCCCATTTTTTATTGCAGATGTTTTGGATTTTTTACAAAAAAAGGATATCTATAATAAGGTGATAGATGATTTTTGGAATTTTGCCATTGGTATAGCAACTTTACATTATCGCAAATTGCCTAATGATTGTATAAAACCGTATAAACAAAAATGCAAAGAAATTATGCCCGAAGATGTTTGGCTTAAGTTTGATAAATATACCAGAGAAAAAAGTTTTAGGGATAAAATTTTCTCAATTAGGTTTAATGGAAAAGTTTATGAAATGACAATATTAGGC
>CASDRW010000032.1 GCA_949283275.1 uncultured Pseudomonadota bacterium | reverse complement strand
TCTGGCAACACCAAAGCCGCAGCGGCCCGCAAACGCCGCTTAGTCCGATTTCTGATATGAGCTTTCCCCAATTTTTTTGTAGCGGTATATCCGACAAAACAACATGCCTGCTGTGCAGCCGATAAATTTAAGGCCGCCTGCAGAACTATACCGTTGACAACAACTTTAAATTCTTTGGCGGCCTCAATAAAATATTTGCGTTTCTTTAAGATAAAAACTTTCATCTCAAAAATTAAGCAGAAATTTTCTTACGGTTATGAGCGCGTCTTGCCGACAAAACCTTGCGGCCTCCGGCAGAAGCCATACGAGCGCGAAACCCGTGGCGACGCTTTCTTACCAATTTCGAAGGTTGATATGTACGTTTCATAAATTTTCTCCGGTTAATTATTGTTATTTAAAGCTCCGAAACATTTTTCGGAGTCCTCGGACAAGCTGTTTTATAAAGTCAAAATACTGATATGTCAATATTAAATTGCGTTTCCTTTTCGCAAAACATTTTGCGCCGTCTCAGAATAAGATCCGTCGTCGTTATGAACGATAATTCCTTGATGAATAATCAAAGGCGCCTTAGAATCTTTTTGGGCGCGGACAATAATGCGTTTGGCCGGTTGCCCTGTTTTGGAATATAAAGGAAATACCTCTATTTTACCCATTTTGCCGCTCAAAGAGGTAATAATATGTTCCAAAGCTTCCGCCCGATTAATTATATATAAATACCCGCGAGGTTTAAGCATTTTAACACAAAAGCCAAGCCACTCAGCCAAATCGGCATTGTCAAAATTATGGGCATTTGCTTTTGAAGCATTGGGAGAAGGCATATCATCTTTAGCGTAGGGCGGATTTGTAACCACATGAGCAAAAGAGCAGGGCTTAAGTTTAGCAGTAAAGATATCGGCCTTTATGATTTGCACACAATCAAACCCGTTTGTTCTTGCGCTTAAAACGGCAGCCTGCGCAAGCATTTCCTGTTTTTCAATCCCTGTGATTGATAAAGTCTTTGTCCGAAATCTCTCAGCCAAGCAAAGCGCAACAGCACCATTGCCGGTGCCCACATCAAGAATATTGTCGTTATCATTCACATCTGTTACAGCCGCCGCAAGCCACACCGCATCAGATGATGTCTTATATCCATCTTCCGGCTGAAATAGTTTTACTTTTTTATCCAGCAAATAATCGTGAGTATATTCTGTCATATTATTGCCACTCAATCACGGCGCGAGCCAATTCACGTTCATTGTCAGAATCATAGGTTCTGATACTGTGCAAAGACTTATTGCCATCCATTTTGGTGGTAACGCGTATTTTCTCGCCCATATACCCCTCTTTGCGAAAGTTAATATCGATTCTTTTTGGGTTGTGAGCCAGCCTGAAATCAGGCGCGACAGCCTCTGTTGCCCACAAGATATAAACAGCATTGTTAATATGCTTATTTAGGTCAATATCGTCAAATCTAACGCGGAACTTAAATTGACTATCACCTTCCGTAACCTCGGCAAGCTTAGGAAAATCGGTATCCAAGGCTCTTGTTTTAAGGGGCTGATGCAAAGGCATGTTTTCCTCAACCGAGAGAGGGCGTTTTCTTTTCAAGTCAATCAGCACCCATTGGCTAGATGCCCGCATAATAGATTTTCCGTCCTCGCCGAACACCTCAAAATCGCGGTAGGCCGACAACTTGTTTTTTGCCGACGGCCAGGTTTCAATAACAATATTTTCATGCATTTTGGGCAGACGGTCAATTTCCAAAGCATAGTTGGTTCCGACCCAAGTCATACCGTTTTCAATGCAAAATTTTAGGCCAAAACCAAGGCGTGCCGCATCATTATCAGCCATATCCTGAAAGATATTCATTAGCGTTAAGATTCTCAAATTATTATTGCGATCACATTCATAAGAGCGAATATTATATTGGTTGCTGTATTTGGCAATTTGCATTTATTTTCTCCGTTTACAAAGCATAATCTCAAAATTTTCTACTGTTCTGCGGCGGCTGAAAGTGCGTTTCAAAAATCCCATTCCCGATGTAGGCCTTTGCCATACTTCGCTAAAAGCCAAATCATCTTTTGCCACCAGCCACACGGCAGGAGATTTGGATATTAGCTCATATTGGTTACCACAAAGTTTAAACAGATAATTATTTTTAGGAATAGGGTCAATTAAATTAAAATTTAGAGCCTTTGCCAAAGGTCTAAAGCTTTCTGCGACAAAAAGCGGACAGTGTTTGGGAATAAAAACCGCATTAGGCAAAATATTGCGAATACACTCCCAATCACCCAAAAAGCCATGCCCGGCACCTTGCAAGATCGGAAAATCTTTCAAAGTTACAAACTTTATGTTTCTAGCGTTCATCTGTCCTTTAAGGGGATTGAAATAAGTTCTGGCAGTAATAAGAGTAAAAGAATCTTTGGATGTTGCCTCAAACCAATCGCCAATATCATTAAAAGCACCAATAACCACGAAATTATTGTCAAACGAGCTCAAATCATTGGGCATGCCCTCGGCTATTTTTATTTTGTCACCGGCAATTTTTTCAAAATCAATTCCGCGCTGCCTCAAGATATTCAAATAGGCATAAAAATCATCATTGCCGAAAAATACGACATTTTTTCGTAATTTTAGCGCCGCCAAAAAAGCCAAAATATACATTTCGGTATGAGTTGGATAAACCGGCAAAAATATTTTCGGTTTGCGGGCTTTGCGGATAATCGCAACCAGTTTTTTTAAGACATCAGCCTCGCGCCAGGCGATTCCGTCTGAGGTAATTCCGCAAAAATCAGCCACGACAAAATTTATTTTATCGGCATAGTCTCTCAGCTTTTTAAGATTGGTCGGTTTTCTAAAATAGGTAGTTTGGTCAATTTTCATGTCACCGCTGTGATAGACGGTGGTACCGCCGGCAGTTATAATGAACCCCAAACAGTCAAAACAGGTATGCGAAGCGCTTATCGGCTCCACCGTCATATTGCCGAACCTAAATTTATTGCCGTCATTAATTTCGACAAAAGTCGGTTGCTTAGTTTTGCCGATTTGATATCTGGCATACAAATCCTGAAGGATTAACCTGGTGTATTTTCCGCCGTAAAGCGTCGGCAGTTTATATCCGGCGCGAATATAATGCACAATTCCGTTCAAGTGATCGGGGTGGGAATGCGTTAAGAACAAAGCCTTAAGATTTAGGCTTTTATCAATAAGCAGGTTGCGAATATCAGGCACGGCGGCAACAGAATTTTCCACCCCCAAAGCCTGGTGGTTGTCAAATTTGCCCAAATCAACGATGATGGTAGATTTTTTTTGTTTTTTTGGTTCTTGCCAAACACAGGTATATTGGTAGCAATGTCCGCTTATTTGGTCTATATTGTTTCCACCCAACGGACGCCAATACAAACCTGTGTTCAGAATAGAACCGTTCATTTACAAGCCCGAAAAGTTATAGTTGGTTAGCCTTTTTCAAACGATACTCGGCCAGTTTAGCTTCGCGCCAAGCATTTGCGGCATTGGCGACCTTAGCCTCAATTTCGGTTTTATTTTTAGCCAAAAGCTTGTCTTTTTCAAGAACTTTTGCATAATTATTAGTTTTACCAACTTTTTTAGGTGCAACACTTGCCTGCATAATACCTTGATAAGCTTTAGACAATCTTTGGGCATATTTTTTTGCTTTTCGCGGCAGACTAGAGTGATAAGCCGTAGCGGCCTTATTCCAGTCATTGCCTTTCTGAGCGTATAATTTTTTCAAAAACTTAGCGCCATACTCAACATTTTTATAAGGGTTAAAAGCTTGATCAAGATTATCAAAAGCATCCGGATGATAAGCCAAATTAATTTGCATACATCCAACGTCAATGCTTTTTACCCCTTGAGCCTGCAAACGCTTAACCTCGGCAATAGCCTCGCGTTTAGTTTCAAAAAAGCGCCCTTTTCCTTGAGCATTAACCGTCCACGGCCAAGCCATATTACGACCCTGTTGTTTATTCCAACGACCGGACTCAACATTGGTAATGGTTGAAAGAAGGTGTTTTTTGATTTGGTATTTTTTCTCAAATTGCTGAGCGGCAACTGTACAAACCTCCGTATCATCCACATATTTAGGATATTCGAAAGCTTCCACCGGCTGAACAAACATCAGCAAGAATAACAAAAACATCAAAAATTTTGATACGAAAAGTCGCATCCCTCTGTTCCCTTAAGTTTGCCACAAGTATCCCTTATGCAACAAATGTGCCAATTTCAACTTGCTTAACGGCTAAAAATTTTTCTTACAATTATAAAAAACTTAAGGTTCGTTTATCCTCAAATTTTCCTTTAACAAAACCGCAAGGAAAACCAACTCGTCAGTAAATATATTAACGAATTGTTAACACACAAAGAGAGCTTATAACACAATTATTTTTTAAAATCCAGCAAAAAATTACCCAAATGTATAAGAGTCTGGCTAATATCCGAGCTAATTTTTTGAAATTCTGTAGTTTTTTGATATGATAGCTCATCCATATATATATTGCGATTAACCTCAATTTGCAGGGTATAGATATTTTTGCGTGGCTGACAGTAATTAAAAGTTATAAAAGCGCCGGAATAGGGGCGATTAAATTCCACTCTAAAACCTTTGTTTTCAAGCTCTTGGAACAATTTTTGCGACACTTCTTGCGGGCAGCTTTCGTCAAACAAATTGCAAATACAAAAATCAAGTTGTTTGGATTCGTTCATAATATTGCAAATCATTGACGGCATGGAATGGCAGTCAATCAAAAAGCAATAGCCGAATTTACGAACGCATTTATCCACCAATTGTTTTAGGCGTTTATGATAGGGGTCATAAACATTTTTGATTCGCTCTTTAGCCTCATCAAAACTAAGCAAACCGTCATAGATATTTTTGTTCTGATAGACCACGCGGTGCAAAACGCCAAGCCCCACTCGGCAGCGGCGAGAATTGATTTCGCTGTTTTTAGGGGCGTTAAAGAACATCGTTTCATCCATTTCTATTTTGTCGCGGTTAACATCGACAAAAGTACGCGGCAGATTAAGGCTGATAAGAGGCATTCCGGCATCGGAAGCAGGTCTTACAAGCTCTGTAACGAAGCAATCTTCTGAGGCTCTGAGCTCATGTTCGGTCAGGGCTGAATTTTGCAAAAACTCTTTTGGGAACACATTTCCGGCATGGGGCGAAGACAAGACAATCGGAAACTTAACATCGTTGGTGTTAAATTCATCAAAAATTTTGATTTTTTTATAGTCGATTCTAAAGTCCAATATTTTGCTGTCCATACCAATGCTCCCAGATAAAGAGGTCATTTTTAATTATAAGGCATCAAAGTTTAACTATTTGCTAAAAGTGGGGCAAAAAAAATACTTGCAATTAAAGTTCATATATATTATTTAATAGAACCATCTTTGGTGTGTAGCGTAAGGTGGGCAGTCGCGTTACGTTGACATCGAAGAGGCTTAAGGCAGAAAACAGCTCCGGTGGAGCGGTTTTCAACGAAAGGCGAGAGTTTGTTAGTTTATGAGCAAGCATTTAGCGCGGCGAAATAAACGTTACAAACCGAGTGACCGCAGCGAGTTAGCGATGTTGCGAG
>CASDRW010000031.1 GCA_949283275.1 uncultured Pseudomonadota bacterium | reverse complement strand
ATTGCAGATGTCTTTGATATCTTGGTTGTCTAGGTTCAAATCTGCCCACAAGCGGGTGTCTCTTTCAATCACCGGCTGCTGAGACTGAGCTGCAAACCTCGGTGCAAAATCATTTGCGATGATAGCCCTCACCGCCTCAAAAATAGCTTTTTTTTCCATAATTCGTAAAATTTTTAAATTAAACAATATTATTTTTGTTTGGCAATAAATTCCGCCAAATCTCCGACCGTACGGTCTTTTTCAAACAGTTCGTCATCAACAAATACTCCGTATTCTTCTTCAAGATCCGTTGCTATATCAAGCAAATCTAGGCTGTCGATTCCTAATTCTGTTCTCAACATAGCACCAGGGGTGATATCTTCTTCATTGATATCCGGAATATTTTTGATGATAACGTCTTTGATTTTTTCAAAGATTTTTTTTTCTTTCTTTGCTCTCATAATCTTTATAAATTTATTAATTAATAATTTTAAAATATGCCAAGGATATTATAAAATCCGTCCAATTTGTCAATAATAAAATTGCTTCACTACCTAAATATGGCTTTTGCTTGACGTTTTAGCCTCATTGTTGTTTAATTTTATAAAAAGATAACCCAATAAAGTGATATTACAATGCAAATAATAAACATCAACGGACCGATAAATTCCGGCAAGACTACTGTTTCCAAGCTTTTGGTCAAAGAGTTATCTCAATCGCTTTTTATTGAGGTAGACGAGCTTTTATCAGATGAAGAGCAAGAAAAGTTAGGGCTATCAATGGAAAAAGGCTGGGCCGAGCGCACCAATCGTTTGGCTAAAATCATCAAGCAAGAAAAAGCAAAGGCTGCCTACCGAAATATTGTTTTTGCCTATCCGATAAGCCACAATTTGTATCAAGAATGGAAATCTTTGGAAGATAAAAATACCTCGTTTGTCAACATCACTTTAGCGCCAAAGCTAGAGGTATGTTTGCAAAATCGCGGAACAAGAGAGCTTGATGATTGGGAGATTAAGCGGATAAAACAAATGTATCAAGAGGGCTACCAAAACCCGCCATGCGCCGATTTGATTATTGACAATAGCAATCAATCACCGCAAGAAACCACTAAAGAGATTATTAATTTTTTAGCACAGAGAGGCAAAAATGGAGATAAGAACATTTAAAAGTGCAGATTTGCCACAGGTTCTGGAACTATGCCGTGAAGTCAGACAGCATCATATAGATTTATTAGATGGATATTTTACCCCTCAGGATGATACAGAAGAACAAAAACCTTTTTTGGCATCTCTGGATAATGAAAATTATATTGTCTTGGTTGCCGCGGAAGATAAAAATATTTACGGTTATTTGCAGGCAGAGATTAAATATACTCCGTATTTGGTAGCATCCAAAGTTGCTCATATCGGCAATTTTGGAGTTACCAAAAGTAAAAGGCGTCAAGGTATTGGTAAAATGTTGATGGACAGCTTTATGGAAATTTGCCGCAGCAAAGAAATTGATGAGGTGCGTTTGGGGGTTTTTAATAAGAATGTTGGGTCCTACAAATTCTACGAGCAATATGGCTTCAAGCCTTTTGAACAACGAATGCAGATTATGCTCAAATAGTTTACTAACAAAAATTAAAAAGGTACGAATTAAAGTCTTATCAACACATGCTCAAACCATTTTTCTTGGAAGAGAGTTTGTTTTTCAATTTCCTCATCGGATAAATTTATTCCCTCCGGAACAACAATCAACTTATCGTCATCGTCGTTGGTTCGATGAATAATAGCGATGCATATTCCCTCAAAACTCTGCAACGGAGCATCAACACCCAAGATATAGGCATCTAATTCTTCACCGTCGCCTGAAACCGTGTTTGGCACATATCCGTAATTAACCTCATAAACAAAACTATGTTTGGGGTGTTTTGAACCCTTTGGGCGGTCAATAACTATATTAACTTTTTTGCCAATATATTGATAATTCGAGCTAATATCCATTTTCTCTTCCTCAAAACAAAAAATATAAAAATGCTCTTGATTTTGCCTAAATTAATTCCTAACTGAATAATCAGCAAGGATGAACAAGGTTTTATACAAGGAGAAAAGAAATGTCAAATGATATGATTAATCGTAAAGAAAATCACCACAATACGCCATTACGTTATGGCTTTAATAACGAGTTTAGCGACTTGGTCAATAATTTGTTCGGCAACATGTTGGATTTGCCTTTTGAAACTCCTGCCTCCGTACGTCAGTCCATGCCGAAGGTAGAGGTTGAAGAAAACGAGAATGATGTTGTCGTTTCGGCCGAGCTGCCGGGAATTCCCGAAAACAACATTGATTTGGAGGTTTCTTCCGACGGCTATCTGACCATCAGCGGCGAGAAGAAACAAGAAAAGAAAGAAAGTCATAAAGGAAGTTATTTTTCCGAGTTTTCTTATGGCTCTTTCAAACGCACCATTCCGCTGCCGTGGGATCTAAAATTTGATGATGCCAAAGCCGATTATAAAGATGGTGTCTTAAAAGTTTTGTTCCCTAAATCACAAAACGAGCAAGGCAAGAAGAAAAAAATTTCCATCACTCATAAATAAATTTAATATTTTTATTAAAAGGAGCCTTTGATTAAGGCTCCTTTTTTTGATGACAAATTAATTAAATACGCTAACATAATATTATTACTAAAAAATATAGGTTGAAGATGCTGTTTCCTGATTTCAATAATAATAATATAGTCTCGCTAAGCAATTCTTTGCTCAAACATTATGGCATTGAGCCGTTTCATCCGACGCTTGGCGTGCTGGATAAGGCTTTGGCCAGAGGCAAAAAGAATATAATATTCATGATTTTGGACGGGCTTGGTGAAAATATCTTAAAAACCCACCTTAATGAGCAAAGCTTTTTGCGGCAACATCATATTGACACGATTTCGAGTGTGTTTCCGCCAACCACTGCCGCCGCAACAACAAGCTTTCACTCTGGTCTTTATCCGATAGAGCACGGCTGGCTTGGGTGGATGCCGTATTTTAAGGACATAAATCGGGTGGTAGAGATATTTCTAAACCGTGATTATTATACCGGCGAAAAACTTGGGCAGCCCAAGTTAGCAGATTTGTTGCCCTACAAAACGATTTATAAGTATATTACAAAGCACAATCCTGCGGTCAAATATCATCAGGTATTTCCGGATTTTGTGCCCAATGGTGCCAAAAGTTTTGCCGAGATGTGCGCTCAAATATCCGATATTGTTGCCAAAGACGATTCACCCAAGCTGATATCGGCCTATTGGACCGATCCCGATTCCACCATGCATGATTACGGCGTTTCGTCATCAGAGGCCAGAGGTGTTTTATCGGATATAGATAAGCATTTACAAAAATTATCTCAAAATCTGGAAGATACGCTATTGATAATTTCAGCCGATCACGGTCAGGTTGATGTGGAATATATATCTCTAAACGATTATCCCGAGTTGGATGATTGCTTGCAGCTTCCGCCGTCATTAGAGGGGAGGTGTGTCAGCTTTTTTATCCGTGATGATAAAAAAGAGTTTTTCAGCCAAAGATTTCAAGAGCTGTTCGGTGAATATTTTATTCTGTTATCCAAGCAAAATTTTCTGCAAAGTGGCCTGTTGGGAAAAGGGGCAAATCATGCCATGGTAGATGATTTTATTGGTGATTTTGTAGCGATAGGAATTAAAAATAAATGTATCAGCTACCAGCAATTAAGCGGGATTAAGCATACACCGCTTATAGGAAATCATGCCGGGCTTACGGCAGAGGAAATGAATGTTCCGCTGATATTGTTTGAGGCAGACTAGATCATCAAAGTTTTCATATTTTGTTTAAGCCAGGTCTCGATACCTTGCCTGGCCAAAAACCTAAATCTGTCAATGATGGTTTGTTGATTGGTGTTCAGATAATAGGCAATTTCGGCATCATTCATAGCCTCGATATAATCAGAAAAGGCAAAAACCAAGTTTACTTTTCTGGGCCATACTCCGTCATTGACAAAGATATTGTCTTCAAAATCGAAAAAAAGTTCATCCAATACAATTTTTAACTGCTCATCGGTCATCGTTGCCACCATTGTTAATATACAATAGTGGTAGCAGGTAAAAAATTTTTTGCAAGTCAATTTTGTATTTTTACAATATATGTGGATAAATAAATTTATGCCAATTTGTTGGTAACAAACAATACCTTACCACAAACATGAAGATTTTTGTGGTCTTTCATATTAAAAGAGCGATAAGCTTTGTTGTCAGAAGATACCTCGATAGAATTATCAAACGGATTAATTTGCAAACGTCTTATGATGACATCACCGGCGGCATTAAGCATATAAATACCGTCTGCCGAAGGTGTAGAGCAAGAGGTGTCAAGCCATATCATATCTCCGGAGTTAATTGTTGGGGACATCGATTCTCCTGCGGCTTTGATAATTACCAGATTTTGAGGCTCGACCGGAGTAAAAGCTCTGATTAACTGAGGGGACAGGAAAATCTGCCCGATGATATTTTCTTTTAAGAGCTCAAAACGTCCTTTTTTAGGGCCGTCCATATCCCAAACATCAATTGCGACAAGGTTTGGTTCTTTGTTTATGGCAAAATTAAATAGGCTTGAAATGGCGCTAAATTTATCTTGTATAAGACCTGTGGGCAGAGGAAAATCGCATAAAGATTGTTCATCGACATTCAATATTTGCGCCAAATTGCGTCTGGTTGTTTCATCTAGTCTTTTTGGAGAATGTCTTTTGATAAAATGAAATAAGTAGGTAGAATTTTTGCCCAATTTCAAAGACAAAGCATTAAGGCTCAAGCCTTTTTCTTTAACTGTATTTTCCAAAAAATCCCTAACTTGTTGTAGCTTATCCATAAACGATTCTCCCTCAAAAGCTCAAGATTCAAAGGAAGTATATTGCATTTTTACAATTTTGTAAACAGGTTTTATGAAATTTGAAATTTACATTGACTTTACATTTTACGTTATTGTAATAATACAATATAACTATTTGTAGGAGAACCAAATGTCCACCCCAAAATATACTACCAAACAAGATGTCATCGCCAAAGGCATGATTAAAAAAAACGATGTTTTTTATAAGCGAACCTTGCTTGAAATCTGGTATGATAAGGGGTGGCTAGAACTAAAACATTCACCCTATGGCGAGGATGATCGTTTGCGATTCGGCCTAAAATTTATGACAGACTATCAACTGGTTTGCAAATTGCAAATGCCGGTAGTTTATTTTAACAATGACAAGGTTGACATATCATCTTCCAACCTTGACGATAATGTCTATGACATAATTGATCGTTATCGCCATGCTGTTCGGTCAATTCCCAAAGAGTTTTGGCCGATGGTAAAACAAATATGCCTCCAGGAGCAAGAGCCGGTTTTGCCCAAAGATATCAGCGACAGACAAAAAGCCTATATTAATTTTTTATATCGGGTGGATTTGTGTCGCGGCCTAGATCGAATCATCGATGCCTACACTAAAAAGTTGAAACAAATCTAAAATGGTAATTAAAACTTTACATTAATGAAAATATATAGTAAAAGCGTTATGTTAAATTAATATAAGGACTACGAAGATGGATTTTATCGAAGGTTATGCATTGTTTTTTTTAGTTTTGAATTTATATAATCAACTCCGATTCGGCTGTTTATCCACACATATAATATTTAGTATAATCCTTGAAATCCCTATACTTGGAAGAGTTTTTATGCTGTGGTAAAAAAATTTTTTTCCAACCATATTGACATACCCGTCGGGTGAGTGTATAAATTCAAGTATGGTGAGGAAGTGGGTAAGAACTTTCTCACCATTTTTTTATCTTAATTCATTTTTTATCACGTTAAGGAAACAAAAGTTATGGGGCTTGCAACACCGGTTAAGTATGCATCGGTTTCGGCGATGGAGCGCAAAATTGAAAAATATTTTTCTGAGCGCGCTAATTTTAAGAGCGAAATCTACAATGCCAAAAAAGGCGAGATTACTGAGATTACCGAGCAAGCCCCGTTACACCTAACGGGGCTTTGTGATTATTTAGGTATCTCGTCTCAAGAGTTGGATGAGTATCAAAACAAGCCCGAGTTTGCCGAGCTTATCAGGAGAGCCAAGAAAAAATGCGAGGCTTATTTGGTTGACCAATGCGTGCGGTTGCATAAAGCTGATTTTATATTAAAAAACAATTTCCCAGCCTCATGGCAAGACAATTCCGATAATTTGTTGAATGAAGAGTTGAAAAAAGTTTTAGTAGAATTTGTAACCAAGTAAAGAGAAATTTTAGTCCCATGAACAATCAAACAATTACTGCCCGAATACCTAAGGTGTTTGCACCACTATTGACCGAAAAAAAGCGCATCAAATTTTATTATGGCGGCCGCGGCGGAGGCAAATCCTATGCTTTTGCCGACAGTCTATTAATTAAAGGCCGCATGAAAAAACTGCTTATTGCCTGCCTTCGCGAGGTTCAAGACAGCATCAAAGATTCGGTTTATCGGCTGCTTTGTGAGCGCATAGCTTTTTATCAGCTCAAGGATTATAAAATACAAGAAAGCAAAATAATCAATAAAATAACCGGAACCGAATTTATATTCAAAGGCTTGAGGGATCAAGATATTCAAAAAATCAAATCATTGGAAGGAGTTGATATCGCTTGGATTGAAGAAGGACAAACCATCTCCAAAAAATCGTGGGATATCTTATCTCCGACCATTCGCAAAGATGCTTCCGAAATCTGGATTTCGATGAACCGCGAGGAAGAAAACGACCCCTTGTGGGTTTTGCTGGCAGCCACTCCTGACGAAAGAACCTTGGTCTGTCAGGTTAATTATTATGACAATCCTTTTTGTCCCGATGAGCTAAAATTGCAGGCCGAAAAATGCCGACTTGAATCTCCCGAAGACTATCTGCATATTTGGCTTGGCCAACCTCTATCGGTTGGGGCCTCCAAACTCATTTCGCCCCAAAGTGTGCGCCAAGCCTTTGTTGCCAAAATATCATCGACGACATCACCTCTGGTGATTGGTCTTGATATTGCTCGTTTCGGAGATGATAAGACGGTATTTTGTTTTCGCCAAGGAAGACTTTGCCTCAAATTTGAAACCTTAAAGAAACAAGATGTCGTAAGTGTTGCCGATTATTGTCAAGGTATTATCAATGATTATGCTCCGGCTAGGGTATTTTTGGATTCTGGCGGTGTCGGCGGTGGGGTTTATGACATTTTGATTTCTCGCGGTTTCAGAGATATTGTGCGGGCGATTAATTTTGGCGCAAGAGCGATTTTAGAATCGCGTTATGTCAATCGCCGAGCCGAGATGTGGGACAATGCCAGGGCTTGGCTAACTCAAGAGCTTCCGGTTCAAATTCCTCCCGATGAAGATTTGTTAACCGAGCTATGTTCCGTCAACAAACGCTATGATAGCAAAGGGCGGTTATTATTAGAGAGCAAAGACGAAGTAAAAAAAAGATTAGGGCGTTCGCCGGATAAGGCGGACGCTTTTGTTTTAACCTTTGCCGAGCCGGTTTATGACACCGGCAAAGTAAAAACTTTTGGCAACGGACAAGTCGTCATTGAAGATATGTTCTCTTTCTCTAAAGAGAGCAAATGGTAAAAGCACTAACTTCTATTATAAGGAAAAATGATATGATTAAAGCAATATCGGATCGGGTTTTTATCAGGCTCGATCCCGAAAAAACTGCCACTGAGGCGGGCATAATTTTAATGGACGATTATCACCAAAGCCGCAACATCGGCACGGTGGAGAGTGTTGGCTCAGAAGTTTCGTCGGTCAAGAAAGGAGACAGGGTTTTGTTTCATATGTTCGATGAGCTTCCGAGTTATGACAAAGAAGTTGTAGTAGTGAGAGAAAATTCAATTTTAGGAGTATTTGAAAATGAGCAAAAATAGTTTTATTTCCCAGTCCAAACAAGTAGAAAAATGGCTAAACAAAATAGCCCAGGCCGAGTCACACTATCGCGATTATCACAAACTTTTTGCCGATATTCGCAAATATTATCGCAATGACACCAAAGCCGATAAACAAAATATTTTTTGGTCTTCTGTTGAGACCTTAAAGCCGTTTTTGTACTTCAAACAACCAAAACCTTATATCGAGCGTAAAGATAAATCATCAGACAAGGTGCAAAATCTTGCCTGCCGCATTTTGGAGCGTGCTTTAAGTTGGGATTTGGAGCAATTTGATTTTGACAGCGTAATTAAATATGCCCGCAACGATTTTTTGTTGGGTGGAACCGGTATTGTGATAGAACGCTATCGTCCCTCTTTTGGTGTGGTTGAAGACGTTAATGGCTTGGAGTTTGAGCTAAAAACCGATGAAAAAGTCACCACCGAATATGTTGATCCTATAACATTTATTGCCGATAGTGATAAGATTGGTATTTGGGAAGATTGCAGCTTTTTTGCCGTCAAAAAATACCTAAGCATGTCTGATATGCTTGAAGCCTTTGGCGAGGATATAAAAGCATTTCTAATCAACGAAGGCGAGGACAAAAAATCCATAGAGGTTTATGAAGTTTGGGATAAAAAAAGTGAAAAGGTTTTATATTTGAGCAAATCTTGTCCGACAAGATTTCTCAAAGTTATTGACGGCGGATTAGGTTTGAGCGGCTTTTATCCTTTGCCCAAACCATTATTTGCCACTCTTGCCAACGACAGCATTATTCCGGTGCCTGATTATGTGCAAATCAAACCTCTGTTAGATGAGCTTGACGGAGTTACCGCTCGCATGGAAAAAACCATGAAAGCTCTCAAAGTTTCGGGTTGTTATGACAATGCTTTTCCGGAGCTTGCCAATATCCTAAACAAAGACATAACCTTGGTCAGTATCTCAGATTTTGAGCGCCTAAAATCGGCCGGTGGCATCAAAAACATTGTCGATTTTATGCCGATAGACCAATATATCACGGCTTTGCAGTCATTGGCTCAAAGAAGAAGTGATATCATCAATGCCATTTATGAAATAACCGGTGTTAGTGATATTATGAGAGGTCAATCCAATGCCAATGATACGGCAACTGCCATTACTAAAAAAGCCAACTTTGGCACCTTGCGCAACCAAGATCGTCAAAACGATATGCAAAGGTTTATTGCCGAGATTTTCAAAATCAAAGCCGAGATAATTTGCGAGCATTTTGACAGCGATAAATTATTGTCGTTTTTGCCGCTAAAAGATCGCATCATGCCAGAGGCACTGGCCGCGGTAGAGCTTTTACGAGCTGAGAAACTTCGCGGCATGATATTAGGTATTGAAAGCGACGTAACTTTTTCCGAGAGTGATTCCACTGCCAAAAATATGGAAGCCATCAAAACCATCCACACCATGATTGGTCAGGCTTTTGATATCGTGAGCAAGCAACCATTATTGCTTGACTTATATCGTCAAATGATATCAAGCATTGTTGCCGGTATGAGCAATGCCAGACAATATGACAGTGTCTTAAACAGTTGCTTTGATAAAATATCAGCAGAACTTTCGGCTCCCGATGAGCCAAAGGTTCAACAACAGCCCAATACATCATTATTGGCGCTTGAGTTAGAGCGCGAGAAAAACAACCTTGATTACCAAATCAAGAAAGAACAAAACGACATTAAGAAGGCCGAGCTCTTGTTCAAACAACAGCAAGAAACATCGAAAAATATTCTTACCAACAAAGAGATGGAATTACAAACCGCTCTCAAATTGCAAGACAAAGAAGGCTCCATAGGTACCGGTTTGGTAAAGAATTTCGAGTAACTAAGAGCTTTAATCATGACATATTTTACCAAGAATTTTTCGGCAGAATTTGTTCTGCCGGATGGTACGGTTGCGTCCTCAGCCAAGGATATCGACCGTTATCTAAAGGCCAATAATTTGGCCGCCCAGTCTGATTACTCTACCGACTATGTCAAAAACATCAGGCAGAGTAATGAGTTAAATCGGCGAAAAGAGATTTTTGCCGAGATTGTTCAACAATATAAAAAAAGGATCTGGAATGAGTGAAATTAAAGATGAATTGGAGCATTTTGCCAAAGAGCTGAATATTCAAGATGAGGCCGAGGCAGAAACTCCGCCGCAAGATGTATCGAAAGAAGATACTGTTATTGAAGACAATATCGAAGATGCCTATCTCAAAGCACCTTCAAACTATCAAAAAGAATTTGCCGAAACCTTTGCCACACTTCCGCCAAAGTGGCGCGAATATTTGCACATCAGGGAGCAAGAAGTAGACAAAGGATTTCAAGAATTGCGCAATCGGGCAGGGGATTACAAATGGCTTGATGATGCTTATGCCTCTCGCTCCGATGAGCTCAAAAGTTATGGCATCAATTCTTCAAAAGAGTGGATGAATAATTTGGCTAAAATCGATGCCTTGTTTAGCCGCTCACCTCAAGATGCCATAAAACTGTTGGCCGATGCTTATAATGTGAAGTTAGGGCCGACAGTCAACCAAGCGGTGCCAAACCGCAATTTTTTAGGGCAGAGTCTGTCATCTGTTTTGGCCGGACAAGTAGTGCAAAAACAGGTTGAAGATTTTGCCAAAGAAAGCGACGTCTCGGGCAATCCTAAACATCCGTATTTCAAAGAAGTCGTAAAGGATATTTATGATTTATTGCAAAAAGGCGTTGCAAACAACCTTGATGATGCCTACGAAACCGCAATTTGGTTCAATGGCGCCACCAGGGACAAACTTATTGCCGAGCGTTCTCAAAGGGCTTTGGAACTCAAACGTCAAGATGCGAAAAAATCCAAAGAAGCAGCTTTTGCACCCAAAGGCAAAGCTGATATCGATACCAAAGATATGAGTTTGCGCGAAGAACTTGAGATGCGTTTTGCGGCATTAGGTAACGATGATTTTTAATTTTTAACATAAGAGGAAAATAATAATGGCAAATACAGCTTATAATGATTTGTTTACAACCACTTTGGAATCAAGAGCAGGCAAGTTGGCGGATAATATCTCCAAAAACAATGCCTTGTTGTCCAAATTAAAAGAAAAATCGAATATTCGCACTATCTCGGGCGGTTCCAAGATTTTGGAAGAGCTGGAGTATGGCGAAGGCGATATGGTTTGGTATTCTGGTTTTGATACCATCAGCTACACCCCAAAACAATTGTTTACGGCAGCCGAGTATGCCATCAAACTTTGCGCGGTTCCGGTAGCCGTTTCGGGTGAAGACTTGCTCAAAAACTCGGGCCATGCCAGAGTAATGGAGTTGATGGAAAAAAGGATTCAGAATGCCGAAAAGACCATGAGCAACCAATTGGCATCAGCCATGTATGGCGATGGTACCGCATCCAACGGTAAATCAATCGGAGGTTTAAAATTGTTGGTTGCCGATGCTCCCACCACCGGCACGGTAGGCAACATCGACCGTTCGCAGTCGGGCAACGAGTTTTGGCGCAACCAGTCAGCAACCGTTGAGGGTATTGACAGCACCAACATTATTCAACACATGAACGAGATGTACCTAAATTGCTCTCGTGGTGTTGACAAGCCTGATTTGATTGTAACCGATGATAAGCTCTATGCTGCTTTTGAGCAGGCATTACAGCCCTTGGCCAGATACTCTGATCCCAAGTTGGTTGATGCCGGATTCACCACGCTCAAATACAAAGGAGCCGACGTAATTTTTGACGGCGGCCAAGGGGGATATTGCCCGGAGAACCATATGTATTTCTTGAATACCAACTATTTATATTTGCGTCCGCACAAAGACCGCAATATGAAAGTTATCGGTGGAGATCGTATGGCCATCAATCAGGATGCCATGTATCGCATCATTGGCTGGGCCGGTAATATGACCATGTCAAATGCTGCTTTGCAAGGTGTATTGATTAATACTCCGCAAGCTTCGGCCTCAACTTCAGAAGCAGGCGAATAAAACCATAATTACCAAACCAAGAGGGGGGGGGAGAAATTTTTTCTTCCCCCTTTAATTTTAAGTAAGAGGAAACAGCAATGGATTTTGCAACCTATCAAAATCTTATCGATCAAACCAAGCAACACTGTGATGACGGTGTTATTGCCAAATTCTATGATCGTCTGATTAAAACAGATCAAACAACTAAAGATGGTCTGCCGGTATTTAAAAGCATTTGTTATTGCGAAATCAGGCTTCGGGATAACACTTCCGAGGTTTTTGATCAACCGGCGGATAAAGATAAAATCAACCGCTTTCCGGCAGAATATGCCCGCTATAAATTAATGCAAACCAAAGCCAAAGAAGGCACTCCGTTGGAAGAATTTGCCTTTTTGTGCGCCCAAGAGGTGGAGACGTGTAAATATCGCGGCATCTTTAGTATCGAGGCTTTGGCTGAGTTGAGCGACGAGCATGCCAAAGAACTAGGACTAAAAGACGAAAGCGTAAAAGCCCGCCAATTTATTGCCCAAAGCCGCAAAATCAAGCAAGGAATAGATTTTGCCGCCAAAGAGGCAGAGTATCTCAAACAAATATCAGAGCTAAAAGCCGAATTGGCATGTTTGAAGAAACCAAGCAAAAGGAGAAAAAAAGATGAAATCAATTCTTGAAATATGTAAGGAAGTGGCAGATTTGGCCGCCACCAAAAGGCCTGAGGATTTGTTTAATTCATCTTCTCAGCAAGACAGCATTTTCTTAAGTGTTGCCAAATCAGCCCTTGATAGTCTTTTAAGATACGGCGATTGGCAGGAGTTGACCAAAGAGGGCGTTTTGCTGACCTCCGGCGGCAGATGTAATTATTTACTGGATGGTATATGTCCTGATTTTTATTCGCTGCTTAATAATACCATTTATGTCAAAGACTATAGCGAAAAAGTAATCGGCGCCATCACGCCCGAGGATTGGATGAAACAAAAATATTTTAGTGAGGAAACATCAGGCATTAAATTCAAAATTCAAACCGGCATGATAAAATTTTTAACTCCGCCGCCCGATGGTATCAAGATTGTTTTTCAATATCGTTCCAACACCGTCTGCCTTGATTCGCAAAAAGGCTATGCCGAAAAATCGAGTGTTACCAAAAACACTGATGTCCCGATTTTTGACGAGTATTTGGTCAAGATGGGTATTTTGTGGCGGTGGTTAAAACGCAACGGCATGGACTATGCGGAAGAATATGTCGAATACGAGCGTGAGTTAAAGAAAAAATTTGCCACCTCTTTGGCCATCAAGGACATAGAGCTTTCCGGCAGCCTGTCCGATATGATTGATATGGGAGTTATTATCAATGTCAAATCAACAGATAAATAGAGGCAACAAATCAATAAACTATACTCTTCCGGCCCCAATTGGCGGCCTAAATGTAAGAGATAGTTTGGATCTAATGCCTCAAACCGATGCCATCATTATGGATAATTATATTCCGGAAGATACCAAATTATCTTTGCGCAAAGGTTATAGTGTTTATGCCAAAACATCATCCAAGTTTTTAACTCTGGCGTCTTATAAAAAATATAATGAGCCACGGTTTATAGGCATATCATCGGGCAAAGCTTATAACTTGTCTTCCAAACAAAACATTACCGAGTATGAAAATGTTTCTTTTTTGGAAAACCGTTGCCAAACCGTGCAATATAAAGATCGCCTGTTTTTTATGAACGGGGTTGATACGCCCAAAGTATTTTATGTCGATGATAATGGCGATGATGTTTTTGAAAATTGGGGCTTTACGGCCGAAAATTTAATTGCCGCCAAGATAATATCCGGCACGGTATCCAAGCAATTTTTGTGGTTTGTCGAAAAAGGTTCAATGAAAGTTTGGTATGCCAAAGAAGCTGGTAATATATCAGGAGAATTGTATTCTTTTGATCTAAGCCAGGTTGCAAGATTTGGCGGACATATTATGGCTGTTTGCTGTTGGACTCAAGACGGCGGTCAAGGAATTGACGATTTAACCGTGTTTATCACATCCGAGGGCGAGGCTTTAGTTTATTCCGGCAGCAATCCCAATTCGGCAGATGGCTGGGAGCTCAAAGGTTCATATAAACTTTCGCGCCCCATTGGTTATAGATGTGCCTTTCAATATCAAGGCGATATAGTTTTGATTACCGAGGAAGGCTATTTACCTTTGTCCAAGGTTTTGCCTCTAAGCCAGGCCGGCAGTATTTCAACAGCTTTCTCTGATAAGATAAGAGGCCTGGTTTTAGATCGCACCGCCAACAACAAAAACAAAGACGGCTGGCAAGGCATAATCTACCCCAAAGGCGGATATTGCCTGTTCAATGTTCCGGTATCGCGCAATTTTGAGCAACATGTAATTAACTTAAATACCGGTGCCTGGTGCAGGTTTACAGATATCAAATCATATTGTTGGGAGCTGTTTGAAGGCAAGCTCTATTTTGGCTCGGATTATGGGGTTTATTTGTTTGACGACGGCTATTCCGATGCCGGCAACCATATCTATGGCGAGGTGCAGCAGGCTTTCAGCAATTTAGGCAGCAATAATTTGAAAAAAATCGAGCTTCTAAATCCGCGTACCAAATCATCAATGCGCTATGCTTTGGTTATTTATACCAATATGGATTTTGAAGAGCGCAAAGCCAATTATGCCGAGAACGTAGGCAACATCGGCATCACCAAATGGAATGAAGCCAAATGGTCCAGCCTCAAAAATCCAATCGGCACCAAATGGCAAACCCTAAAAGGAACCATTCGCTCGCAATGGATAGCCAATTCGGCCACCGGGTTTAAGGCCTCCATAGTGTTTAAGACCAAGACCAGAGGCAATTTGATCGAGTGGTATGATACGGGGGTTCGCTATGAGCAAGCCAGCGGAATTTTGTAAAATCATCTTGGATAAAGACGGTCGTATCACCCAAAAAGTGTGTCAGGGTTTAAGCTTTGATACCAAATGGCTTAAAGGCAGGCACATTACTCTTGGTTTTAGGCAAGGTGATAAACTATTGGGCGGGTTGATTTATCATGATATCAGCCCTCATCAAGACTTGTGGTGGACAATTTATACCAATGACAAACGTTGGTGTTCTCGCCGCATTTTAAAAGCGGTGTTTGGTCTGGCGTTTGATTATTTTAAGGTCAAACGCATCAATCTTTTGGTCAACACCGATAATTATGAGTGTATTACCTTGGTCGAAAGACTTGGGTTTACACGCGAAGGTCTGCTCCGTTCATTTAGAGAAGACGGAGCAGATTGTTATATTTATGGCATGTTAGACAACGAAAACAAATGGAAAGGAAACAACAATGAGTAAAGCAATAGGAAGTGTATTCGGCGCCGGAGGCAATGCCTCCACTTCAATGTACGGATCAGAAAACGAAATTTTGAAATATCTCAATAATTATGATACCACCAACTATGACAACACACTAAAAAATTTGGTATCCTATGCGGCTAATGCCTCCAATCAGCTAAGCAACATGGGAGATTATAATTTTAGTGTCGATGGCTCTGATGCCGCTCGCAAAAGGGCAGAGCAGGCAACCTATCAGTCATATTTGGACAAACTTCAGCCGCAATTTGCCAACCAAACCTCGGATTTGCAAACCTCTCTTGCCAACAAGGGAATTTCAATCGGCTCTGAGGCCTATTCCCGCGCCATGAGTGATTTGCAAGACAGTCAAAACGCAGCGCTCAATCAGGCGGCTTATCAGGCAACTTTGGCCGGACAAGATGCTTTTTCCAACAGTCTTTCTGACGAGCTAAGAGCGGCAGGTTTCACCAATGCAGCTCAAAGCAGTTATATTAATCAATTGTTGCAGGCTTTGCAAAATTCATATTCCGGCTACGATATCGCCATGGATAAATTCAATGTTCAATATGGCGCCGACCATCGTATTGATCAAAACCGTTTTGCCAATGCTCAAAGCGCCATAAACTTTGGCAATGATTTGATTAAATTAGGCCTATCAGGATCTCAAGATGCTGCTTCAAAAGCCGCAAGCGCCGGTGCGATGGCAGCGTTTTCAGATATCAGGCTCAAAGAAAACATCACCGCTGTTGGCAAATTAGACAATGGTTTGACAGTATGTTTGTTCAACTTCAAAGGAAGCAACACCCCGCAAATCGGACTCATTGCCCAAGAGGTTATCAAGCAAAAACCAGAGGCCGTAGTCGAAGATTCCGACGGCTATTTGTTGGTAAGATACGACATAGCCTGCCAATAAATCAAAAACTAACGAAGAATCGTCTTTTAGGCGGTTCTTTTTTTATATTCACAAAGAAAGGAGAAAAACAAATGCCATTTGACAGTGAAGGAATGTTTTCCCGCCTTCATAATTGGGAAGACGATCGGATTAACGATATCGATATCGTAACCGACCACATGGACGAAGAAGACGACAATTTTGCCGAAGGCCTAAGCCAATGTTTTTTAAAAAACGGCAATTCGCAAATGGAAGGCAATTTTAATGCCGGCAATTTCAAGCTGATGAATGTTGCCGACGGAGCCTTGCCGAGTGATGCTGTAAACCGCTCGCAATTAGATAAATTCAGCGAGGATAATACCACAGCTTTCAAACAAATAATCAATGCCTTATACCAAGTTGGTGATATCAAAGCCTCCACAATTGGAGAAAATCATGACAATTGGTTGTTGTGCAATGGGCAAGCAGTTTCACGCAGTGATTATGCCGATTTGTTTGCGCTTATAGGTATCAATTTTGGCGAAGGCAATGGTGTAACCACATTTAATGTGCCGGATTATCGCGGCAAATTTTTGCGAGGCCTTGGGGGTGATTCTGAAGAAGATATCTACACCACACAAGAAGAAGGGCTTCCAAACATTACCGGAAGTTTAAGCAGTTTGCATGCGTATAGACCAGCGGGAGAAGGCGCTATAACTATTAGTATAACAGGTGCTGGTCCGGCAGATGTTGCAGGGTCGGGAAAATCATGTAATGAAACTTTTGATGCTTCTAAATCAAATGAGATTTATGGTGCCTCGGAGCATGTAACCCCCATCAACCAAGCAGTTAATTTCTTTATCAAAGCCAAAAAGGAGGAATAAAAATGGTCGGAAGAATTTTACCCCAAATGATAGAAGTCAAACAAGGTGACAGTTTTACCATTCCATTGCAGTTTAAGGGACGTGATGGTTTTATAGATATCACCGGATCCGAGCTAAAGATGGAAGTAAGAAACAGCATTGATAACAAAGTTTTGTTTAGCAAAAAAGGCATCATTGATGACGGTATCAAAGGCAAAGCACATCTTACCATCACACCGTTAGACACCAAAAATCTAAGCCATCAAGGCGAATATATAACCGATATTCAAATAACATTTGCTAACGGCGAGGTACATACCGTTTATCCCGAAGATGTTTCCAAGGTCGCCTCTTTTGTGGTTAGTCAAAATGTAACGGAGTAATCAAGATGGAAAATACAATAATATTAAATTCTGGGCAAAAAATAGAGGTATTGTTTCAAGATGAAGTAAGCCTCGATATAGATTGTGCTTTGCGTTATATTGAATCAGGAGAAAAAGAACTTGATAATTATGTCAAAAACAATGTTAAACCAAGCCTGGATCAAGTTGTCGTTCAAGCCCAAACAGATATGGAAACTCAGATTGCCCAAGGTATTATTGATGCTGCTCAAGCAGCATCAATAAGTGCTACAGATGCAATTAACACCTCAATAGTCCAAGCCAAGGCAGAAGTTGAAGCCTATGTTTCCGTAAATATCATGCCGGATTTAAATAGTGCAGTATCATCGGCGTCTCAATCGGCGCAAGATGCCGCAACTTCAGAAGATGCTGCGTTTGAAAGCGCCCAAACGGCAAATACTTATGCCACCAATGCTCAAGCTTCAGCAAACGCAGCTCAAGCCTCGGCAACATCCGCGGCACAATCAGCCCAAGATGCAGAAGATGCAGCACAAGAAGCAATTACCAAATCATCCTATGGCAACATTGGTGATATAAAATACACCACTCGCACAGATGTACCCAACGGCGGTGCTTGGTGCGACGGTACAGAATATAGCAAAGCGGCTTTCCCTGACCTTTATCAAATGCTTGTTGATGACAAATTGCAAAAGACCGATTATACAACCTTTGCCGAGAGCGTATCAACAAACGGCTCTTGCGGATTTTTCGCTCTTGATGAAGATAATGAAAAGTTCAAAGTACCGTTGCTGAAAGATGTTTACCTCAAAGCAGGTGATACACCATCAATATTTGGAGCTGAAAGCTTGCCGAATATTACAGGTAGTTTAGGTGAAACAGGTAATAAAGTTGCAATAGGTAACGCATCAGGTACAGACTTAGGAACATCCGGAGCATTTACAGCCTCAGATAGGAAATCATTTATGGGATTTGCAACTGGTGGTGGAGGTTATTCTTCGGGAACAGTTGTTAAAATAAACGCCTCACTTAGCTCTTCAACCTACCAAGACGGAGCAAAAGTAAACCCTGACCATGTTGTTTACAAAGCTTATGTCGTCTTGTATTCATCAGCTGCCGAGGCAAGCGAAGCACAGGCAGTCGAGTTTATAAATGCTCTTGGTAGTAAGGCTAACGTTGATTTAAGCAATGTTAACCCTGCACAGTCTTTCAAAGATATGTCGGTTGCTTGGGGTATGCCTGATTATACAACTTTAATTACAGGTTCAAGCAAAAATTTTATTCAAGTCCAGTATGATAGTTTTGTTTGTATAACAGCATCTGACTCATATAGCGAAAACTACTGCTGTTACGTATCTCCTGATAATGGAAATACTAAATATGTGGTAGGATACAGGATGGATGATGTTAATGGCAATACACAAACAACTTCTTTCACATTTCTGGTTCCTAAAGATTGGTATTTTCAATGCACCTCAGAAGGAACACCAACCTATTATATTTATAAATTGAAAGGAACAGACAATGCTTAAATATGCAAAAGTCATAAACGAACAAACCAAACTTTGCGAATTAGGTCTTGGTACAAATGCAAACTTTTATCAATCAATCGGCATGACAGAGCAAGAGGTGGAGCAAGCTTACAATGGCGGGTGGTACTTAAAAGGCTATGCACCGCAACAAACGCTTGCAGAACTCAAAATTGCAAAACGTGATGAAATCAATGCCGCCCGCGATGCTGCCGAGCAAGGCGGATTTGAGTATATGGGCAAAGTATTTGATTCCGACCCCGTTTCTTGCATTCGAATGATGGGTGCTTCTCAATCATTAGCAAATGCGCCGGAAGAAACAACAATCACATGGACTTGTCAAGATAACACCACAATTGATTTAAACGGAAGTGAATTTGCCGGATTAGTTGTTGCTTTGGCCACGCATTCAAACATTTGCCACCAAAAGGCGACAGCCTTAAAAGAGCAAATTGATGCTTGTCAAAGTGCCGAAGATTTGGCGCAAATAACTTGGGATGTAGGAGAATAAGCCATGGTAAAGATAAATATCAAAGATTTTGATTTTGCGGTTTATGACATAAAATACATAACCCTTCATCGCCTATCTTATAAAGATGTAAAGGTGCCTAGAGGTTTTATCTTTGATGGCATCACGGTTCCGGCACCGTTAACGATTTTATTTTCCAACAAAGATTTGCGGCAAGGGATTAAAGCCTCGTGTTTTCATGATTTTATGTGCCAAAACAAAGATAAATTTAGCCGCAAAGAAGCCACCTCTATTTTGATTGAGCTATGGCTTCAAGCCGGACTAAACAAGTTTAAGGCCCAAATTGCCAAGCTGAGTATAAACATCTATCAACGGCTGAAAGGATGGAAATAATGGACTGGGGGCTAATTACAGGACTTGCGGCCATCTGCGGTGTTATCACCAACTTTATCCGCTTTGGCCGTTGGCAAGGAAACATTGAGACCAGAGTATCCACTTTGGAAAAAATCTACGACAGTCATGACCTGCGCATGGAAAACCTAACCAGGCTTTTGTCAAAGCAAAATGATTTATTGACCGAAGTAAAGGTTAAGTTGGATATGCTTTTTAACGATAAAAAAGTAAAGCCAAAATCATGAAAAAGAAATATGTCAAATATCTGATAATCGCGGCGGCAGTTGTTTATGCCGCCGTTTGTTTTATCACGCCCGAGCACGCCGAAACGGTAGGCAAGGGATGGTCAGCCTTGATTAACGGACTTTTGTTATTAATAGGAATTTAATGATATGATAGATTTATATACAATTTCGCAGCGTCTTATTTTGCACGAAGGTTTGCGGCTCAAACCTTATTATTGCAGCAAAGGCAAACAAACCATAGGTGTGGGGCGGTGTATTGATACCAATCCTTTGACCAAAGAAGAAGAGCAGGTTGTTGGCGATTGGCATCATGGTATTACTAAATGTTCGGCCGTATATTTGTTGCACAACGATATCAAAAGAATTTATGCCGAGCTAAAAAAGAAAATAGATTTTTTTACCGATTTGGACGAGGAGCGTCAATATGCTTTGATAGATATGGCGTTTAATTTGGGTGTTAAGGGGCTGTTAAAATTCAAAAGGATGCTAAGAGCCTTATCACACGGGAATTATGAAGTTGCGGCTGAAGAGTGTCTGGATTCAGCCTATGCTCAAACGGTTGGCATTAGGGCCAAACGAATTGCTTTGGTTCTTAAGACCGGAGAATTTAAGCTTAATCCATAGATTTTATAAAGGAAAACAAAAAAATGTATTTACGTGTTATTATTTTGGCCTTGTTGCTGATTTTCAGCTATTTTTTAGGCCAGTCTAATTGTCAAAACAAAATTATCACCAAAGAAATAGAGGTAGTCCGCTATGTCAAATCTCAAGAAAACCAAATTTTATCTCGTCCTCACGCTGCTAAGCCTGAGTTGCTTGAGCTCATGCGCAAGCAAAAATTATAACACTTGCCCGACATATCCGATAGCCGGTCCCAAAGTAGCTGACGAAATATCAGCAATTGAAGGCGATGCTTTTTGGGAGTGGCTGGCAAGGATTAATAAATTGCGGCAACAATTGGAATTATGTAATCAGTAAAAAATCCCGCTTTTGCTAAGCGGGATTTTTTAATTATTTCTCGGCCAGTTTGGTCTCTTTTTCATTGGTAACAAATTCTTTACCGTAATTATTGTCAATTCTAGCCACCACTTTCTTAAACTTGGTCAGTTCATTTCCTTTCAAGCTCTCACCGGTAGCAGCCTTAATGGTGCGTGGGTTAACACGTCTGCCGTTTTGAATCACTTCGTAATGCAAGTGAGGACCGGTGGAACGTCCGGTGGAGCCGACATATCCGATAACTTGTCCTTGTTTAACTCTGACACCGGGACGAATTCCTTTGGCAAATCCGCTCATATGACCATAGGCGGTAGAATATTCGGAATTATGGCGAATTTTAATATAATTACCGTAAGATCCATTGTATTTAGCAACCTGAACAACTCCATCGCCGCCGGCATAAATCAAAGTTCCTTTAGGTGCGGCATAATCAACACCCCAGTGAATTTTGTATTTTTTCAAAATTGGGTGAAATCTCTTGCCAAATGGTGAAGAAATACGAGCATTTCTAAATGACATCGGTTTTCTGTCAAGCGATTTTTTGAGAGCTCTGCCGTTGGCATCATAATATTCCGAAGCACCTTTTGCACCTTTAAATTGATAGAGAGCAATTTTTTGATTTCTCAGCAACAAACCTGCATATAAGATATCACCGCTTTTAACTAAAGTTCCATCAGGAGTAACCTTGCTTTCATATACGATTTCAAATTTATCACCTTTTTGAATATCGCGCTTAAAATCAATAGAAAAAGAAAACAAATTAATAAAATTGCTGATAACACGCATCGGCACGCCTTGCTGGCTCATAGAACTAGACAGGTTACCGTCAATTTCACCGGTAATAGAGTTAACCTCATCAATAAATTCGTCTTTTTCGAGATAAGTTTTATAAGCATTGTCTTTAAGTGCGGTAATGATTCTTTCTCCGGCCTGAGGCTCCAACATAACGTAGTTAATACCGATAATATTTTCGGTCTGAGTGTCAACAGAGATATTAACCTTTAATTTCTGACCGGCTTTCAAATCGCGCGGATCAAAATATTCTTTCAAAGAATAATAGATATCGTTTGCAGCATCTCTTGTAGCACCGACATCAGTCAAAGCAGATATAAGGGTGTCCCCAGTTTCAAGGGTGACTTCTTTCTCAACATTTTTATACTTAACCAGATTGTCAACCATTTCAAACATAGCGCGAATATTATCGACAGACTCTGCCGAAAAACTCTGACTATCTTTAAGACCGTTGTTGACACTGTTTTCAATCATCAAATAAGAAAAATAGTCTTTGGTATCGACAGAGGCTTCAACTCTGTTATTATGAGCCAAAGAGAGTACAAAAGCAGCCAAGATAGCACTAAAATAGCAAGTGTTAATAATTTTTTGTTTATGCTTTGATTTTAAAATCGATTTCAACTTTCCCATCCCAACAATTAAAACTTGCGCCAGTATACAAACCAAAAGGCATTAAATAAAGCACTAAATAGGTTTTATGTGTATAACTGAGCATATTATCCAAATATAATATACGCCAAAAGTGAATAAAAGATAAAAATTGATAAAAAAATAAAAAAAGTTCTTGCAAATATAATTTTTGTTGGTTATAAGATAACTCGATTTAAATTTAAGGCAAGGGGGTGTAGCTCAGCTGGTTAGAGCGTCTGCCTGTCACGCAGAAGGTCGCGGGTTCGAGCCCCGTCACTCCCGCCATTTATCAAAACCGCCGTTTGAGGCGGTTTTTTATGGCGTAAAGGAGTGCGCGCTCGGAGCTGCGACCTTGTCGCGTGGCGCAAAGTGGGGAGCAGCCAACGATTTGGCTGCGAGGCCTTTGCGGTGTAGAGTTGTTAGCGAGCCGGCAACATTTATGTGCCACCGGCAAGCGTTACAACTCAAACTGGAGGAGCCCCGTCACTCCCGCCATTTATCAAAACCGCCGCTTGAGGCGGTTTTTTTATGTTTTGCATCAAATCACAAGTTATAAGATAAAAACTCTTGCGTTTAAACCAAAAATAGTACTAAGATTGTTTATACTTTTTTTTAGATGCCAAGAAATGAGAATTAGTAAATTTATCTTATATTTTGTCTCGTTTTTATATTTAAGCAGCAACGCAAATGCGCTTGAATACGTGTTTTTTTCGCCATCGACAGATTGCGAGAATGAAATTATTCGTCTCATAAATCAAAGCCAAAACAAGATAGACATAGCGGTTTATGCCATCAATAACGACAATATCATTACCGCCCTAAAACAAGCCTATACCCGCGGTGTCAAAATCAGGATTTTAACCGACCGTTTGCAAGCATCCAACAAAAGTTCCAAGGTAAAAGAGCTTTATGCGCTTGGTTTTGATATAAAAATTAATTCTCAATATAAAATTGAGCACAACAAATTTGCTTTATTTGATAACAAATATGTTTCGAGCGGATCATACAATTGGACCAATCCGGCAACATCTGCCAACAGCGAGAATTGTATTTTTTTTGAAGATAATCAGCCGATTATTCAGGCCTATCAAAAACATTTCGATCAGCTTTGGCAACTTAATAATAAAGCCAAATCTGACGAATGGTTTGCTAGGCATCAAACAAATCACAAGGAGAAAATATGAAAAAAATATGTTTGGTTACTTTTTTGTTTTTTTGCTTTATTCAAAGTACTAATACCTATCAGTACACTCCGATTCCGCAAAGACAAGGATGTTGTTCGCATCATGGCGGAGTTTGCGGTTGCTCAATGGGCAAGGCGCGGTGTTGCGACGGGACTCTAAGTCCGTCTTGCGGATGCTAAAAAATAAATTTTTAAGTTTTTTCCAACCAAACTTGCAATTTTGTATTTTTGCATAAAGACTTAAACAGCAATTAAAATTTCTGATATTTTGTTATAAAAATATCGTAATCTAAACGTTTTTTTAATAAATTGCTTATATAAGTAAATTCTACAGAAGGTGATAATTTATTGTTGGAGAACTGAAATGTACAAATTTAATGAAGATGCAATTCGCGAAGCCGCATATTATATATGGAAAAATAACGGTTGCCCAGCCAATACCAGTTTAAGCGATTGGGATGCCGCCATCAATCAGCTGACAGCCAATGCTGGTTGTTTTTTGAAAGCCCCCAAAAAGATTTCTGCTGCCGGAGTTTTGATGCCAAAAAAGGCGTCTAAGGCTGTTTCGATTTTGCGCAATGTAAAATCAATTATTTTGAAACCGGCATCTGCCGCCAAAGCTCAGGCATCTTCAGCTTCCAAAGCTGCCGTAAAAGCAGCCCCGAAAAAAGTAGCCGCCAAAAAAGCAGCTCCCAAAAAAGTAGTTGCCAAAAAAGCAGCTCCCAAAAAGGTAGTTGCCAAAAAAGCAGCTCCAAAAAAAGTAGTTGCTAAAAAGGCAGCTCCAAAAAAGGTAGTTGCCAAAAAAACAGCTCCAAAAAAGGTAGTTGCCAAAAAAGCAGCTCCCAAAAAGGTAGTTACCAAAAAGGTAGCTCCGAAAAAGGTTGTTGCCAAAAAGGTAGCTCCCAAAAAAGTAGTTGCCAAAAAATCTAAATAATTCGCTGTAAAGGGGTTTCGACACTAAAAAATCTCTGCTTTGTGCGGAGATTTTTTTTAATGTTTAAACGCAAAATACTTAAACAATATATAGCTTGAAATCGTTGTGCAAACAATGGCCAAAAATTGCGACAGATAAACATTAATTTCGGCGATTCTCACAAACACTTCAAGCATCACGGCATTTATGGTATAAGCCACAATCCAAACGCCAATGCATTTGACATATTCTTTGACCCAAACGCCAAAATTTCCTTTGGTGCAGAATACAAAAATCTTTTGTGTGGCAAAAGAAACAAAAGACGAAAACACCCAAGCCAAAGTCATTGAGAGCCAATACTTTGCTTCGCCCATCAGCAAAATAAATCCGACATACATCAAATAAGAAACAGTTGCATTAAAACCGCCAACTAACAAAAATCTTACCTTATCCGGCAGTCTAAACCAAAAATTCCAAACGCTCCAAAATATTTTAAGCAGATAAGTCATCTCTAACTCTTCAAATCGACCAATACCGAGAGCATTTCATTATTAACTGTAAAGCTTTGGGCATTAAGGCTGTATGCTCTTTGCACTACAATCATTCGCGAAAATTCTTTCTCCAAATTAACCGAGGAACTTTCCAAAGATTCAGCCAACACAATTTCATCAGGATCAATATAGTAGCTGTTGCCGGTTTCACCATTAGCCTCAAACAGTGTGTTGTTATAAGGGGTTAAATTTTCCGGTGCGGCAAATCCGGTCAAAGCAAGTTTGGCAATGGCAATATCATTGTCATTGCTATAATAGGCTCTAAGGATTCCCCCCTCATCAAATCCAACCGAAAGCAAGTTGCCGGAAGGAAAACCGTTTTGTTCTATTTTGGTAACCTGAGAGCTTTCACCATATTGCGTAAGCTTAGAAATATCAATATTTACATTACTGGTGCTACCGTCATTCCAAGTTATTGCAACATCAATATTTTCCGGAGTCTTGATAGTTCCGTCGGTATTAAACACCACCTCGGCAACATTTCCGACGGCGGCTCCATCTTCCAATTCAAAAGACAAAGCCCAAGAGTTTTGCTGACCGTCAATTTTACTCAAAACCATATTAAGATTGGCGCCGTCGTAATTATTTGAATATATCCTGACGCTATAAACACTTCTGTCCACATCGTTGGCCGGGACATTGGCAATAATCGAGGCCTGAGTTGTTTCTTTTTGCGGAATTGTTTGCGGGGCGTCAATAACAATGTTAGAAGCGACATTGCTAAACTCGCCGTTTTCATTAGCCTGAAATCCTTGAACAAACAATCCTCCGCTTGAAACCAGATAAGTAACATTGTTTTGGGTAAGTTTGGTAAAATCACCGGCGCGGGTATAATAGATATTGCCATATCCGTCATCAAGGGTAAAAAACGCGTTGCTGTTACCGTTTATGGCCACATCAAACGCATTACCGGTTGTCTGCACTGTTCCCTCAATACCAATATTGGTTCTGTCATAATATCCCACCCCGTCAATAGATGTTCTTGAGGATGACAAACCGCTCTGAGCCCCGACATTAAGTCCCGACGAGCCGAGCAGGGTATAGAACAAAGTTTCGTTTTGTTTATATCCGGTAGTGTTCATATTGGCAATATTTTCCGCCACCGTCTGCTGAGCATGGCTCATGGCGTTCATACCTGTAACCGCAGGAATAAAACTGGCAATAGTCATTTTTAACCTCTTTGTTTAAATTAACTCATTCGTTTTATATGCAAATTTTGTGCCAAAAATAAATTGTTAATTTAGAGCTAAATTAATCTTTTGTTTACTTTAGATATGATATTCTAGACTCGTGCGGAAGTAGCTAACCGCACGAGTTTTTAGTATACTAAGACAAGGATACAACCAGGATGTTGTTGCAAGAATTGACACATCGCCCGCTATGGGATTTTGAGCTTTCTGCTATATGTTTGGCAGAAGGTTTTGTTGTATCTGGAAAGCGAGGTGTCAGATGAGTGATATAACTCTCAACGCCTCAATGCGCAGTAATTTGCTGAGCCTAAAAAACATTGCCACCCAAATGGACAAGACCCAACTTATTCTTGCCACTGGCAAAAAGGTAAATTCCGCCATCGACAACGCTTCAAGCTATTACCAAGCCCGTTCGCTCACCAACCGCGCGGCTGATTTAACCGCACTATTGGACAGTATGGGACAAGGTATCCAAACCATCGAGGCGGCCAATCAAGGCATTGAACACGCCATTACCATGCTAGAGCAAGCTCAAGCTGTTGCCAATTCCGCTTTGGAAAAAGGAGAAGAAGAAATTATTGCCAGAGTTGCAACCGAGGACGAACT
>CASDRW010000030.1 GCA_949283275.1 uncultured Pseudomonadota bacterium | reverse complement strand
GGCTTAGCCGGTGGTTCTTCACAAACGGGTGTAACCCTAACGGTGCCAGCGAACGCCTTAAGGGCGTATGACGGTCTGACGGGGCGATGGTTACTTGCCACCCGTAAACGGGTCAAGATCCATAGTCAATTGACTTTGCTCCGCGTCTTCTTTAAGTTGATTTCGTATATACTCGGTAATTTTTTTAGTATTCTTCCCTGTGGTATCAACATAGTATCCTCGACACCAAAACTCCCTGTTGCGATATCGAAATTTTGCATTTCCCCACCGTTCATATATCGTAAGACTACTTTTACCTTTGAGATATCCCATTATTGAGCTTACCGAAAACTTAGGCGGAATCTCCAGTAACATATGAACATGATTGGTGCATACTTCCGCTTCTATTATAGTTACTCCTTTCCACCGACATAATTCCCTAAGAATTTGCCCTATTTCTAGACAACGTCCTCCGTAAAACGCCTTTCTTCTATACTTCGGTGCGAATACAACATGGTATTTACAATTCCATGTTGTGTGTGCTATTGTATGTGTGTTCATTAAAAAACTCCTTTGCTTTTTATTAGACAGTTGCCAGACCGTCGCTTCATTCTAGCAAAGGAGTTTTTTATCTGTAAAGCTGTAAGCTCTTTGGAACTACCGGCCTAGCCGGTAGTTTTCTTGTCACAAAAATCCCTTTGAATCACTCAAAGGGATTTTTTCATTATTTCATATCTTTTTGATTGGTACCTTGGGCAACATAGGTTTCAATCTGCCGTGCTGCCTTTTTGGCCAAAGCAATACAGCCAGGCCCTGCCACACATCCGCCCTCGCAACACATAACTTCAATCATGTTGTTTTCCGAACCTTTGGTAGCGTATTTCTTAAGCAACTTAATATTTTCTTTGCTCAACCCGTCAATCCTTTCCGGTCTAAAATCGACCTTACCGTCCACCAAATTACCGACCGCTCCGGCCACTCCGCCCGACAGCGGATAGTTTCTCCCTTGAGCTGACGATACTTTGGCAAATTCTTGAGCTTCACAATCGCCGATTTCAATTCCGGCACCAACAAACATCGCGCCTATTTCTTCAAAGGTCAAAACATAATCAACATTCGGATCATACTCCGCCTCGGTTCTCTTGGCCAAACAAGGACCGACAAATACCGAAACACAATCAGGTTGCTCTTTTTTGAGCATTTCTGCAGCATAATACATTGGTGTTTTGGTGTTTGATACAAACGGCGCCAACTCAGGAATATGCACCTTGGCAGCTCTGTAATAAGCCGGACAACAAGAAGTTGTCATAAAATTTTTGCCTTCGTTCATTCTTTCAATAAATTCAGCCGCCTCGTTTTTAGACGTAACATCAGCCCCGGCCGCCACCTCGACAACATCGTCAAAGCCAGCCTTTTTCAAAGCCCCGACAACCTGACCGATTTCAAACGGAAACTGTCCCACAATCGCCGGTGCCAGCATAGCCACCACCTTTTTGTCGCTGTTATGAATAAGGTTTAAGACATCAACCAATTGCGAACGTTCAACAATTGCGCCAAATGGGCAAGACTGCAAACATTTGCCGCAAGAAATACAGGTATCCTCATTAATATGCTCAACCCCAAACTCGTCTTTTCTGATAGCCCCCACCGGACAAGCCTCCTCGCACGGCACCGGCAGCTTAACAATTGCATGATACGGACAAACTTCCATACATTTTCCGCACGACACACAAAGACTTGGATCGATGTGCGAACGCCCATGAACAATCGAAATTGCCTGCTTTGGGCAATTCATTACGCAAGGTCTGGCAAAACACCCCCTGCACGCATCGGTAACCATATATTGCGATTTAACACAAGCCGAGCAAGCAATATCAATCACCGCCAAACAACTTTTGGCATGATTTTGTCTTTTTAACGCCTCTTTACCATAGTCTTTAAGCTGCTTGGCCTCGTTTGTTTCATCTTGCGGCGTAAAACCCATCGCCGCCATCATTCTGTATTTTAGGATAGCTCTGTCTTTATAAATGCAGCACCTGCTGGAATCATAATCTTTCGGCCGCATTTCTATAGGTATCTCGTCGGCCGTTTCAAATCTGTCTTTATAAAAGCTTTCAACCACTTTAACCAGAATTCTGCTGCGCATCTGGTTGGCATAATTTTTGGGTATTAACACGATTTTTCTTCCTCTTTGGCAATCAATTCTCTAACTTTAGCAACCACTTTTTCCAAGGTAGCCTCTTGTATAACTTCACCGTTAATCTCCACAAACGGCCCTTTGTTATAACCTTGACCTTGGCTGCAATGATTCATACACCTAACTTCTTTCACCTCTATTTTATCGGCAATATCGGAAGGCGCGGCAAACTCCAAAGCCTGTATCTGCGGAGCTCCCATAACAAAACAGGCAGTCCCGGCGCAAAGTTTAACTTGTATTTTTTCCATCGGTCTTATCCTTTTTTATATTAAACGTATTTAACACTTATTTCTTTTAAGTATTTACTCTGCAAAAGCCTAAAAATCTTTTTAACAATATTTCGGCGAATGTCAAGCTCCATCGGCAAATTAGGATCCTGATGCGCTTCATTTATTTTGGTACCGATAACAAAATCTATTTTATCGGAATCAAGCAAAAGCTTTGCCAATCTGGTAGCCGCATTATCCTTGTCCTCATCGATTCCTTCTTTTAACATACGGTACACTTCGGTCAACGTCAAAATACCTTCCGTTACCAAATCAATACCCGGCATAATCGATGCCATAGGAATATTGGGATCAAATGTGGTCTTATCCATTTCGCATTTCAAACAAAGCTCGCGCTCAATAATATTAGCGGTAGTTCCGCCGCAAATTGCGGTTTTACCGTCATAATAATCAATCATTTCGGCAATCTCATGGTCTTTTTCTTCATCAAACGGCGGCCCGCTCAAAAGCAAAAGCTTTCTGGGTTTTCTAAAATAAACCACCGTACAGCTGATATCATCACCGGCTTTTCCTTCCGGTTCTTTATCCAAAGCCTCATGCACAATTGCCTCGGCCAAATCTTTGGCCGAAATATTAGGATGCCGTCTGACCTGATTTTCAATAAACTTCCAAACACCTTCGCGTTGCCATCCCAAAGGATATTTGGAGTTTCCGAGCCCCGCCTGCGTAACTCCGTCCGACATGATAATAATTCTGTCTTCTTCTTTGGCCACAAATTGATAAACATTAATAATTCTGTCTTTCCAATTTTGTGACGAAATCTCATGATGTACCGGATGATATTGCTCAAAATTGCGTACCACAAAACATTGCGGATTATCCATCTCATAAATACGTGTCTTACCCTCAAGCGTTGCGTCAATAATTGAGAATGTGGCATAACTGATTTTTCTCACCTGACATACCGGCAAAGCCTGCATCATCACCTCGGCCGAGCGCACCAAATCCAAATCGCTTTCCACAAATTTCAAAGCCATCTGCGTTGTCATGGAAGACAATATATTAGCCTTAACTCCGCTGCCCAATCCATCCGACAACACTGAAATAATTCTTTGCTCCTCTGGCAATTTTTCCGAGGCTATGGCATCACCGAAACAACTCTCCGTTGCTTTGTGTTCCTGGTGTGAACCAATCTCAATAAACAAGGAATCACTCATTAACTATTCATCCCTCTTATTGCGAATTGTGATATTTGGCTTGTCATAATCGTCCGCAGCATAATCTTTGGCAATCGAGCGCAACAACACCTCGGTTTCTGCCATATGCTCCCCCAAAGTACAAGCAATTTGTTGCACCGTTGCCAAGTTTTTCTCTATAACCTCTTTGGCCTTTTCGGCAATCTTCTCACGTTTTATTTCCACATTGGTTACATCTTGTATTACACCGCCGACCACTTGTTTTTGTTCAATATTAAACACCATCACATCATAAACTTTTCCCCGATGTTTTGCATTTTCTCTTTTAACATCTTCTCCCAAATCAAGCGAGGCGGAAAACAAATTGGTAAAACCGATAAAATCTCTCAAATTTGCCCCGATCAAATTGTTTTTATCATAAATATCACCATGTTCTTCATCACTCCAAAACTCTTTAACAAAATAATCATTATATTCCATTATTGACAACTTGGAATTAACAATCACAATCGGTGAAGGAATACATTTCAACAAAGCATTGGCCTTGCGCTGCGCCTGCTGTTTAATATGCGATACGCACATATCAATCTCAGCTTTACCGTCCAAAATAGCTTTGGCAAAATTACGGCAATTATCATACCCACAGGCATTGCAGTTAATCTCATCTTCCAAAGTATATTTACCAAGCATATTAAGAACTCTCTTAATTTGCTCTTCGGTATATGTATGATTTTCCACCGGATTTTGGGCATATTCTTTATCTATATCAACCTCAGGCTTACGTTTTCCGGTTTTTTCCGAAACCTTCGCATCCTCCAATATTTTGGTTCTTTTTTCAAATCCAGACTTAAGTTTTCTGGTGCAAGGCCCGTTAACACATCCTCC
>CASDRW010000029.1 GCA_949283275.1 uncultured Pseudomonadota bacterium | reverse complement strand
GCCCCGAGCGAGCGCCGTGCCCTTGAGCTTCAGCGAAAGGTGGCTTGTCCCGCGTCCAATATTTTGGCCGAAATATAAGATCACCATAAACACCCCCCCCTAAAGGGTGGTTTTTTTTGATGGTGCTGTAAAAATAGTTTCTCGAATTTTATTTGGGTAGAAAAGTTTGCTAAATTACTTTGATGATTCCCCACAAAGTATCCTTAACACGTTGGTCTTTAATTTTGCCAAACACGCGTATAAGCTCCAAATCATCATTATTCAAAAGTTGCTTTGAAGAGTTGAGCCCCTCAACAAAAAAGCTGGTGTCGACATCAAGAATTTTAGATATTTGCCACAATCTGGCAACGGTTATATTGCTTTGCGCATTTTCATAATTTTGCAGTTGTTTACGGCTTATCCCCAAAAGCTTGGCCATAGTATTCAAAGGAATTTGTTTAATACATCTTGCCTGCTTTAGCCTCCGAGCGACAAAAGAGCAAGCCTCCGCTTCGTTGCTTATGTTTGCAACCATTGATTTTTCCGATGATTTAAGCATTATTTTTTTACCCTTAATTATTGATATTTTTATGTATGTTATCACAAAAAGTTATATATGCAAGCTCAAAATGTGTTTTTTTAGCTATTTAAATTATTTGGCGATATATACGTTCATAATTTCCCCGTATTATGTCAATGATTCTTGACGATAAATTGCAAAAGTTGTAATAACAACACTTGCAATATATATTTAGGGCAATTTTTAAAGCTTCAGGGGTTTAAAGCATGAAAAAAATTATACTTTGTGTATTGCTTTTGTTGCTATATAGCATTGATACATATGCCTTTTCTTTTTCGGATGTTGTTGCCAGGGCCAATGCTCTGTCATCTTTGCCATATAAAGAAAACACCGAAGACCTTCCGCCGGAATTGGAAAGTATGGATTATGATGCCTATCGTTCTATCCGCTATCAGCGCGAAAAAGGCCCTTGGTACAATCAAAAGCTTCCCTTTGAGGTGCAGTTTTTTCACCTTGGCTCATTATTCAAACATCCTGTCAGGGTTTATGAGATTGTAAATGATAAAGTTTCGCCCTTGAGTTATGATTCGCTTGCTTTCAGGCTGGGGGACGAAGCTTTGTTTCCTTTCAGCAATTTGGGCTATGCCGGATTTAGGCTGCACTATCCGCTAAACCGCCAAGACTATTTGGATGAGTTGGTTGTCTTTCTTGGTGCCAGCTATTTTAGGGGCCTAGGTGCAGGCCAAAAATACGGCATTTCGGCACGCGGCTTGGCGGTTGACACCGGGCTTATCAGCGGCGAGGAATTTCCCGAGTTTACCACCTTTTGGCTGCAAAAACCCAAAAAAGGCGCCAAGAAAATAGAGCTATATGCCTTGCTTGATTCGCCGCGCATTACCGGAGCCTATTTGTTTGTCATCACACCGGGGCAAACCACCACCATGGACATCAAGGCTACTTTGTTTCCGCGTGCGGCAATCGAAAAGGTGGGTATTGCGCCGTTAACCAGCATGTATTTGTTTGGGGAGAACACCAAAAACCGTTTTTTTGATCATCGTATGGAAGTTCATGACAGCGATGGGCTTTTGATTAACAACGGCAATTCCGAGTGGTTGTGGCGTCCGCTTGACAACAACCCCAAAATGCGCATCAGCTCGTTTGTCGACCAAGATGTCAAAGGTTTTGGGCTTTTGCAGCGAGATAAAAATGCCGCGCATTATATGGACTTTGAAGCCTATTATGAGCAAAGACCAAGCATTTGGGTTACCCCCATCAAGCCTTTTGGCCCAGGGGTTGTGCAGTTGATAGAGCTACCCTCTGACAAAGAGATCCACGACAACATTGTTGCCATGTTTGTGCCCCAAAAACCGCTTGAGCCTGGGCAAAAGTATGAATACGAATATCGCCTGAGTTGGTTTAAGGACAAAATTCCTTATGATTCCAAGCTTGGCGAGGTTGTGGCCACCTACACGGGGCTTGGCGGGGTTTCGGGTGTCAACGAGCCCGAGTGGACCAAGTTTGTGATAGATTTTGCCGGTGGCAAATTGGGCAAAGTTAAAGACATTGCCTCCCTCAAAGCCGATGTTGAGGTTCAGCACGGGAGAATAAAAGATGTTGTGGTGTCAAAAAATCCTTTAACCAAGGGCTATCGTCTGACATTTGATTTTCAGGCCAAAGAAAACATTGCCGAGATAAGGGCTTCTCTAAAACAAGGCGATGATATTGTTACCGAGATTTGGAGCTATCAATGGTTGAAATAAAGCTCTATCGCCAAGAAGACATTGTTGCAAGCTATGTCAAATCTTTTGGCATCAACAATCCGTTGACCATAGAGGCCATGCAAAAGCTAGTTCCCGATACTTCATCGCTCAAAGGCATAATCGATACTTTGGATAAGTATATTCTAAGCGAGTTCAAGGCTTTTTGCGCCGGATCCGGTTTGGAAGATGATGCCAAACTAGCCCTGATAAAGATGATATATCTGCAAAATCAACTTTATAAAGAATGCGATATTTTTGCGCTGCAAGATAAAAAAGATTGGTTGCTAAACGAGCTCAACCGGCGCAATATCTATGCCTTGCCCAAACCATTTCCAAGCCAAATGCCCACTCAAAGCATTACGCTTTATAATCCGTTTGTTCGCTTCAAAAGGTTGATAAGCCATGCCTTCAGAAAATAACGAAATGCACCCGATACCCATTTTAAGCCGCCAAAGAGTTATGTTCAGGCGGGTCAAGATTTTTGGGCTGATGACCATAAGCACGCTTTTAGCCACCTTCAAATGGTCGGAATTTATGCCAACCGATGTCAGTCCTTGGCTGCATTGGATGCTAATTGTTTTGTTTGCGCTCACATTTGGGTGGATAGCGCTTTATTTTTGGTCGGCGATTTTTGGTTTTTGGGAGCTCAAGCGCCACCGCAAATATGAGGCGATAATTTCCCCCAAGCCAGATGATGAGTTGCGCTCCAAAACTGCCATTTTAATCCCGAGCTACAATGAAAATCCCATTGCAATTTATGGCCGCATTTTGGCCATGGCCGAAGATTTAAGCCAAAACGGCGGGGAGGGTGCGTTTGACTTTTTTGTCCTAAGCGATAGCACCAATCCCGAAATTTGGCTTCAAGAAGAGGCCTTGTGGTTTGAGACCAAGACAAGGTTTCCTAAAGGCATAAATTTGTTTTACCGCCATCGTCCCAAGAACACCGCGCGCAAAAGCGGCAATATCGAGGATTTTTGCACCCGTTGGGGCAAAGGCTATGACTTTATGTTGGTACTAGATGCCGACAGCCTGATTGGAGGAGCCACCATTGTCCAAATGGCCAAGCTTATGCAAATAAATCCTACCACCGGCATTATTCAGGCTCCGCCGCAAATTATCAATTCGCAGTCGTTTTTCTCAAGATTGCATCAATTTGCAGGCAAGGTCTATGGCGAGATTGTAACTTCCGGTCTTGCCTATTGGCAGGCTTGGGACAGCAACTATTGGGGGCACAATGCCATTATCCGCACTCAAGCTTTTATTGAAAGCTGCGGTTTGCCGACATTTAAGGGCAAAGCGCCTTTTGGCGGCCAAATCCTAAGCCACGATTTTGTCGAGGCCGCACTGATTAGGCGCGCCAGCTGGCTTTCCTGGATGTTGCCCGAGCTAAAACAAAGCTACGAGGAATGCCCGCCGGCCATGTTAGATTTTGCCATCCGCGACCGGCGGTGGTGTCAAGGCAATTTGCAGCATATCAGGGTGTTGTTGTCGCAAAAGCTGCACCCCGTAAGCCGGGTTCATTTTGTGGTGGGCATAATGTCGTATTTGTCGTCATTATTGTGGTTTTTGTTGTTGTTCTTAGGTGTTGGAATTGCGATTTGGCGCTATTTCTATCCGCCGACATATTTCAGCGAGGTTAAAGAGCTTTTTCCGACCTGGCCGGTGTTTAATGTTTGGGGGACGGTAGCTTTGTTTGTAATCTCGATGGTGATGTTGTTCTTTCCCAAGATTTTGGGGGTGATTAGCCTTTGGGATAAAAAACAAGCCAAGCATTATGGCGGGCGCAAAGGTTTATTCATAAGCTTTTGGGTTGAGTGTTTGTTCTCGGCCCTTTGTGCGCCGATAATGATGTTGTTTCAAAGCAAGTTTATTTTAGAGATTTTGCTTGGCCTTGATTCCGGCTGGAAAACCCAAAACCGCGATCAAGAAACCAGCTGGCGCTTGGCTTTTGCCAGACATTGGGCGCATACTCTGATTGGCTTTGTGGTGTCAATAGCGGTTTATAACTACGCCAACAGCTTGTTTTATTGGATGTTGCCGATAACTTTGGGGCTTATGTTGTCCATTCCGTTGTCGGTTGTCTCGTCCAAAGTAAAGGTTGGGCAGTGGTTTAAGGCGCACGATATTTTCATCACGCCCGAGGAGCAAAAAGAACCTCTTCTTTTGCGCCAAAGCAAGCAAAACATAGCCGCACTAGGGCAGATTATCGGAAAGTTGACATCTCAGGAGATGCTCAAAAACCAGCTTTATCTGGCGGCGCACATCTACCTTTTGCCCCTAAACGGCCCCGAGCCTGATTTTGCCAGCGGGCTTATCCGCAAAGTTGAGCAAAAAGTAAGAGCCTGTTTGGGCGGAGCCGAGCTTGAGCTGGAGTCAGAGGAGCTGCGCTATATTTTGTATCATCCCGACTTGCTCCAAGAGCAGTTACTTTTGCAAACGCTATAAAGAGCCGGCACATCGGCCGATATGAGGTATGCCGGCAGCCCCTTTTTCGCCGCCTCAAATCTAAAACTCACTTTTTGACAAAGCTTTTATATGTTGCCCAGATAATGGATAAACATAAAACGGCGATGTAAATGTAATAGATAAAATTAAGGTATTCAGCCGGAGCTGACGGAATTTCGGAGCCATTATATTGAGCTTTGCTTGCCAGATACCCATAAATTATACCAGGGATTGTTATAAATATAACACTAAAATACTCAGCAAAACCAAGAGCGGCCAGATAATTGGCACTTTTGGGAAATTTGTTTTGCAGCATACTGATAAAATTATATTTTTTCTTAACGCATAAAACTACAAACATTATTGCAAAAATAGCAGAAATTATAACATCGGCAATATCGATTGCAATGTTTTGAAGCAAAAGAAATAATAAGGAGATAACAAAGTAAAATCCACCCAAAATTAAAACATGCCAAGCAAAAGTTTTCATTGAAAGTTATCTCCTTATAAAATATCTTAATCAGGATGAATTAAATCATCTTGTTGTTCTAGCTCTAATATATGCTATACCAAGAGAAACTGGGGCTCCCCATGTACATATGGCATTAAAGATGTTTCCTGCTTTTTCGATGGTATCATCAGCCCAAGCAAAAGCTGCAGCTAGGAAAATAAAACAGATAATCCCGATAATAACAAAATAAGGTATCCAGCCGATAGATATCAGATAATAAGAAATATTGGGAAATTTTTTGATTTTATTTTCAATATATAAAGAAAATTTCGGCCAATATAGCAGAAGCATACATATAATGAATATAGAAAATAGAAATAGACCTATTTTTTCAGTTATAGGTGTCTGTAAAACCAAAAAAGGAGTACTTAAAACACAATATATTCCGCCTATTGATAAAGCTTCTTTTGACCATAATTTCATTGTTTATACTCCTTTTTTAGTAATAAATTTAAGTATAGTTAGTTATTGATCATAATCAACTATTTTTTTGTTTTGCAAGACTGGGTATAAGCTGCGTTTGCTCTGGCAATATTTGCACCGCCTTCTTCAATATAAGGATATGCTTTTTCACCAATTTTTACAGCTATTTTACCTATAGGACTTTTTACCACAACTCTGGCAGCTTTTGCGCCATATTTGGCTATAACTTTGTCGATAACTTTATTTCCTGTTGATATTGTATGAGGAATATCCGTCATGTATTTAAGTTCTTTAAACTTTTTAACAATACCTCTTGCAGAGCAGTTATTATTTGTTTTTTTAGGCATTTTTGTATCCTTTCAAATAAAAATTAACATAAATGATAGCGCTATCAACTATTATATAGGTAATTTTATCGACTAAAATCAATAGTAGCAAGATAAATTCATCGTTTTAATGTTAATGCCCCAACAATAGGCATGGTCGGACACCGTTTAGGTGGGGGTGCAAAGAGTTTTATGAAGCCTGATTTGCTCCAAGAGCAATTACTCAAAGCAAACGCTATAGAGAGCTGGCCGCCAGCCGATAAAACCCGCTGCCAGCAGCCCTTTTCGCCGCCTCAAATTAGACAAAATTTAACAAATTTGTTGCAAAGCGAGCGCGGATTTAGATTCAAACAAAGTTTTGTGGATTAGCAAATCAGGGATAAATAGCAAATCAGCCGCGCCGGGCAAAATAAAAGCCAGTCTTAAACGACTGGCTTTTCTTATTGGTTGCGGGGGCTGGATTTACTTTCGCCAAGGCTCAAGTTGCCTCTGCGGTGCTGCCCGCCGGGCACCGGCGTCTTCCATCCGCCTGCACCTTGTAGTGAACCTACTTATCTCGTAGCTTCAACTCAGCCGCGCCATGCAAAAACAAAAAGCCAGCCTCAAACGGCTGGCCTTTTATTTTTGGTTGCGGGGGCAGGATTTGAACCTACGACCTTCAGGTTATGAGCCTGACGAGCTACCGGGCTGCTCCACCCCGCGATAAGATAAAGCTTATTTACGCTTTTTGATATTACTTGTCAAGTATTTATTTGCAAAAAATCTAGATTCTCTACCGAATTTAGAATAATAAACTCAACACAAACGCCAACACAAATACCGCCAATATAATCCAATGCCATAAACGCACTATTATTCTCCTTGTCTTTATATATCATCTTCTCAAATAAAAAAACAAGGGGATAGCCCCTTGTTTTTAAGTTGGTAAAAAGAGGACTATAAAACTTTTATATTCCCGGCCGCTATTCTGCCGCGGTCATCATAAAGTTCATAACCGACACGTTGTCCGTCATCCAGTCTCTTTAGGCCTATTTTTTCCAATTGAGTAATATGTACAAATACATCTTTATTGCCGGCCTCGGGCTCAATAAATCCATATCCTTTTTTGCAGTTAAACCACTTAACAGTTCCGGTTAGCATAGTCTATAATCCTCCTTATGAGATTGTTGAAGTTCAGCATCATAGTGCTTGTTTTTGCTTACACTAACAATCATACTCTCAAAGCTGTAGTTTGCATATACAACATTTTTCGGATTCCGGTATCGGATTTTTAGTATATTAACAATTGCGAATTTTTAGAAATTACACCAAAATAAAGAAAACTATTTGTCCCAGAAAGTATAGAATTTGTCATTAGCCAATGCCGCGATTGAGCTTTTGGCAAAATAATCATCAATTTTTTTACCGTCAATCGTCAAAACTTTTCCGCCGGCTTCTTCAACCAGCAACACCCCGGCAGCAAAATCCCACGGCGATAATATCAGCTCCCAATACATCCCGAACCGTCCTCTTGCCACATCGGCCAAATCCAATACTGCCGCGCCCATCCGCCTGACATCAAGTGCCATCTCAAGGCTTTTTTCGGCCAACTTCCAGGTCTTGGCGCTAAGTTCACGGTTGTAAGGCGCCGTGCCAAACACAATCAGCGAGTTTTGCGGCGATTCTTGCGAGGTTGTTATCTTTTCGCCGTTGCAAAAAGCGCCTTTGCCTTTCTCTGCCCAAAATACTTCATCAAGATAAGGATTGCAAATCACCCCCAAAATCGGCTTACCGTCTTTTAACAAAGCAATAGAAACCGCGCTGTGTTTCAAATCTTTGATAAAATTGGTTGTGCCGTCTATCGGGTCGCAAATAAAGCAATAGCCGTCGCGCTCAAAATTCTGCACCCCTTCTTCACCCAAAAAAGAAGCTTCCGGCAAAATCTGCAACAACTTTTGTCGCAAAATCTCTTGGATTTTGACATCATACTCGGTAACCAGATTGTTGGCATCATGATTTTTTTGCTCAATCTGCAGGGCTCTTGCATTTTTGAGCAAAAGCCCGCAATCTTTGGCAATTTTGATAATTTCATCTAGCATCTTATTTGCCGAATATTTTTTTATCCAATTTTTCCAGCTCGTCGATATAAGAAGAAATAAGGCTCAAACCTTTGTTCCAAAACTTTGTATCTTTGGCATTAAGCCCAAACGGTTTCAGCAACAAATCATAGCGCTCAACTCCGGTTTTAGAAAGCATGTCAAGATACATTTCGGCAAAATTTTTAGTCTTACCTTCCTGATATACCTGGTAAAGCGAGTTAACCAAGCAGTCGGCAAACGAGTAGGCATAAACATAAAACGGCCGCCAAAAGAAATGCCCAACCTGCGTCCAGTTGTTTTCGGTAACTTCGTCAATGTTGACATATTCCCCAAGCGAAGCCGCCATCTCCTCTTTCCAAATCTCGGCCAATCTCGCTTGCGAAACCTCGCCTTTGCGGCGTTCATCATGCACTTTTGTTTCAAAAAAGTGAAATGCAATTTGGCGCACGGCAGTATTTATCATGTCGTTTACTTTGCCGGCAATCAGACACAAACGCTCTTTGTCGTCTTTGGCAGACTTAAGCAGCGATTGGAAGGTCAACATCTCGGCAAATACCGAGGCCACCTCGGCCAAAGTCAAAGGTGTGGCATCGTTCAAATCACCTTGCTTGGAGCTCAAGCGCATGTGGCATCCATGCCCCAGCTCGTGTGCCAAGGTCAAAACATCGTTTTGTTTGCCGGTAAAGTTCAAGAAGAGGTAAGGGTGATACTCATCCGGCAACGGCATGGCAAAAGCGCCGCTCCTTTTGCCATCGCGCGGCGGCACGTCAATCCACGAGCTTTTCTTGTCAAAAAAGTCTTTGGCCAAATCGTATAACTTGGGCGAAAACTCTTTATAGGCCTTAAGAACAATCTCCGCCGCCTCTTCCCAAGAATATTTTTTATCCACTTCAAACGGCAAAGGCGCGTTTCTGTCCCAATACTCAAGTTTTTTCACCTTTAGCCATTTGGCTTTGAGTTTATAAAAACGATGAGCAATATTGGCATAGTTTTCGCGCACCGTGTTGGCTAACGCTTCAACCGCCTTGTCATCAACTCGGTTGGCCAAATTTTGCGAGGCAACCGGAGTTTTGAATCCGCGTTTAATGTCTTCAATCGCCTTGTCTTTAATCACCATATTGTAGTTTAAGGTAAACAAAGGTGCATTTTCACGGCAAACTCTGGCAATCTCACGGCCGGATTTGGCTCTTGTTTTGGCATCTTTGTCCAAGGTAAGTTTGGCAATTTCGGCATCGTTATATTCTTTGCCGTCCACAATATATTTAAGTCTGGCCGAGGTTTCCTCATAAAGCCTTTCCCAACCCGCGCCCGAGGTAACCGATTTTTCATGCAAAACCTCTTCAATTTCTTCCGGCAATTCATATTTCTTAAACAAACGCACTCGCTTTAGCCATGGTGCAAAGTAAGCCGCTTTTTTGTCTTTCAGCCATTCATCGATTTTTTTCTCCGGCAATTTATTGAGCTCAAGCGACAAAAATATCACCGGCTTGCTGTAGTCATTAAGCTTTTCGGAAATATTTTGATAAAAAGTCATGGCTTGAGCATTTTTCATCTGGGTAACCATATTAAGATAGGCAAAAACCCCAAGCTTGTTGCCCAAAACCGAGCGCTTTTCGCATTCGGTTGCCATTTCAAAAAATTGCTTAGCCGAAAGCTTGGCAATTTTACCCTTGTATTTTTTAGCAAAATCAAGCGCTGACTTTTGATAAATTTTCAAATCTTTTGCAATTTGTTTATCATCAATACCTTTATATAAATCGGTCAGATCCCAAGCCGGCAGATTACTTGTCTTAGTTCCAGCTGATTTCGTTGTTTTTAATTGTGTTTTGCTCATTTTCCAATTCCTTTCTTAAAAGGTCTTTTAGCTCCATTTCCTTTTTGGTGTCGGGGTATTGTTTCAGATATTCTCTTCTAGCATCTTCATCAACAAATTGATTTTCCGGCTTTTCAGGCTCATAAATATAATTGCTCCAGGGATATTGCTGCATACCTTTCGCCCAGTCTTTTGCACCTTTGGTAATAACTTTAACATCACACCAAGTGTTTGCCGCAATAGCTTTCATGCTGCAGCCGATTCTCCGCTCGCAAAAAATTAAATCATCAAGCAAATCTTGAGTACAAGCAACAAAACCACGTCCTTTTGCATCTTGCTTAGGTGATATGATAATCAAAAAAAGCATTATCACAAAAACGGCAATCAAACAGCCGAGGATAATGTTAAACCAATGATGTTTAAAAAAGCCCAAAATCTCTATTTTTTCCTTTTTTTAATTAATTCTTCCAGCAAAGCCAGTTCTTCCAAGGTATTGGCGGCCGATGCTTCTTCGACCGGGCATTCCACTGCCGAGCATTTAAGTCCCATCCTTAAAGCAATCTCAACCGCATCTGTAAGATAATACTCATGCGCGGCATTTTCATTGCTGATGGCACCCAAAATTTCAAAAAGTTTTTCGCCATCGAAACACATAATGCCCGAATTACAAAAAGTAATGGCTTTTTCTTCCTCGCTTGCATCCTTAAATTCAACAATTCGTTTTAGGTTGTCGCCGTCCATAACCAAACGACCGTATCTTGCCGGATCTTCAGGTCTAAATCCCATACAAACGACGGAATATCCTTGAGCGCGTTTTTTAAGCAATTTGCGCATACTTTCTTTGGTATATAAAGGTTGGTCGCCAAAAACAACCAAAATATCCCCCTTAAAAGCCCTAAATTCCGGACGCGCCGCCAAAACCGCATGTCCGGTTCCCAACTGCTTTTCCTGAACACAAGTAGGATAAGGCGAAACTTCTCTTTTAACCGCATCTCCGTCGGGCGCAATTACCGTAACGATTTTGTCAACTTTAAGTTCCTCCAAAGTGTCAATAATATGGCGTATCATCGGCTTGCCGTCAACCGGCATCAAAACCTTAGGTAGACTGGATTTCATGCGCGTTCCTTTGCCGGCGCCTAAAATAATTGCTCCGATGGGTGTATCATTCATATATTATCTCCTTTATAACTTTTTAATAACTTTTGCGTTATACTATGGCAATATGATGAATCAGTTAACTTTGAGTGTCAAGTTATGAGAAAACTTTTTTTTGCAATTTGTTTCAATCTTTTATTATGTTTGCCTGTTTTGGCAAAAGTAACCCCGGTAAGCGGATATGAAAACATTCCCACCATGCAAAATGATTCTGCAAATTCTGAACCTGAGGTTCACGAAGTTGAATTTGACGATTTTAAACACTTTATTCAAGAACGTTTTACTACTGCACCCAAAGCTGATGCTTCTTCTATCAATAAAAATGTTGGCTATTTGCCAAGTCTAACCCGCCAACAAATGGAAGAAGAAAACAAAAAAGGTTTTTTCCAAAAAATATATGAAGAAGCTCTCAATCGTATAAGCACAACCCCGGCTCCTTTAAGAGATGATGTGGCAACAAAAGATGATATTGTGCCGGAGATATCAACCCAAGAAGAGAATTGGGAAACAGCGAATATTCCGACTATTACGGCATATCTTCCGCCTCATAACACGCCTTTTATCATTCCGGCATTGGAACATATTCCCTATCTTATGAACTCAATAGAGATATTGCCAAGCGGGTTGGTTAAATTTGAAGAAACCATAGTAGTTGTTTCCAACGGTGAAAAACTTAAGCAAGGGCTTACTAAAATTTTGCCTTTATATGTCTATAATTCCGAAGGAAAATCGCAACGTTTGGATTATTCTATTATTGGTGTCAGAGTAAATGATATGTCAGTAGATTATCATCTGACAGACAATGGCCGCAATGCTTTATTGGTGCCCAAAGATAACTATAAACTTGATCCCGGTATTTATACCTATAAATTTGAATATTTGGTTGATAATCTTTTATGGGATTATGATAATTTTTATCAGTTCTATTGGGATATCGGCGGCAATGGTTGGAATCTTGTAGTTGACAGACTTGGAGCCAGCTTAGCTCTTCCGACAGAGGGCGGAATCATTTCACAAGAGGTTTTATTAGGTTCAGCCCGAAGACTTTCTTCCAATGCAGTTAATATTCGTCCCAACGGCCGTTTTGCAACCGCCTACATTGCCGCTCGTCCGTTGTTTATTGGTGAGGGAATGCACCTGGTAGCCAATATAAATAAAGATGTAATTTTGTCTCCGACATTTTGGCAAAAATTGGTTCGTTCGTTTTACGATTATGGAGATATATATTTAGCCTTGTTAGGATTTATTGTAATAGCCGGCTCTTTCATAATTTCATGGCGCTATATAGCCCAGGATAAAGGACAATTAAAGTTATTTCTTCCCAAAACGGCAATGGCAATACGTTATTTATTGTTCAATCGGTTTGATCTTAAATCTGTATGTGGATTTTTATTGGAGCTTTATAAAAAAAATATTATTGATATACAGCAGTCGGGCGATACAATTTTGTTAATTAAACGCACAGACAATACCAAAACTCTGCAAAAGTATGAAATCAACGCTTTACGATATCTCTTTCCGGCACATGAAACCGTTTTTACGGTTAATAACAAGAATCTGCTTCCGTTTAAACGCTTTGCAAACTGTTTGGATAAGGGCTTGCAAAAACAAATGCTTAAATTCAGATTAAAGCTTAATTTGGGTTATTTGCTTTTTAGTCTGGCTATGCTTATTGTTACAGAGGCTTTTATGGCATTTTTTAAGTTAAACTCACTTTATTCATTTACGGTAATGGTTTGTGCATCACTGGCATGTCTAGCGGCTGTTGCCTTGTGGCAGTTTGGTCATCGACGCTTTATTAAAGTTCTGGCTAAATTGTTTTCATTGGATATTATATTGACAAGTTTTATTATATTTGCGGCGGTGGTTCATCCGTTATCGGGAATTATCATCATTGCTTCGATTACAGTAATAGTTGTTGCTTTGGGCATTTACTCCAAACGTTTAGGTTTAATAAAGCATTATATTAAAGATTTTGCCAATTACAGAGATTATTTACTCAAGCATCATGATAATATAGTTTTAAGCCGTGATTTTATAAATTATCAAGCGGCAATATGGGCGCTTGATTTAGAAAATGATTTTGTTCCGTCAGGGCGGCAAGAATATTATAAGCTCAGGATAATGAGTAATATTTTGGCGTTATTAAAACAAAAATAACTATTTTACGACATCTTCGGTTTTTTCGAATATTTTCTTAGCTGTCGTCATGGCATCATCGGATTTCTCAGGCTTTCCGGCATAAGCAAGCGAGTAATTCAACACCTTAAATCCGAATGGATTAGATGTATAGTTTAGTTTGTCGCGGTCATCATTTTCAATGTCGCCGTATTTATCAAATTCGATATAAGCAATTCTTAAATAGGCTCGCCAAATAATAACATCGGGATCGGGATAATCCCGAGCTGAGGTAATAGTTCTGAACTGAACCATCCACAAATTATCAGTCAATTTACGAATTTCATCAATTTCCACTGATCTCTTCATTTTCATTCTGATAAAGCTTTTAAGCTGTTCTTGATCCAGATTGTTAACGAAACTGTAATAGTTGCGCAGTCCCGAATACCAGTAAAATAAAGAATTCGTATCCCAACGATAGAATAAATCAGCCGAAGATATCGGAATGCCGTGTCTCATTTTAACATATTCGGTAATATATTTTTCGCTTAACAAATCACGAAAAGAAATTTCCTTTTGCAAAGGTTGAACATTTTCCAAAGAATAAAAATTGTTATTTAAGGTAAAAAAAGATGCCGTAGAGTCTTTTTGCGGCAATAAGATATAAAGTATCATGGCAAGCATAATATTAAAACAGAAGCTTACAACCGAAAATATGGCCAATATTCTGGCGGTCCAAAGATATCTTCTTTCGGGAAAAGCTTTTATATGAAACTCTTCAGGATATTTTCCGAGTTTGTCTGGACTTTTTTTATCACGGTAACGAAAAAGACTTGCAAAGATCATTGTCAAGACTTTCTAGTAAGAATATTTTGCATAGCGAATATCTTTGGCCGTATTCATATAGCTTTGTGGGTCATCAGGAGTTCCGACATAAGATGTTGAATAATTGGTAACCAAAAAACCAAAAGGATTTTGCTCTCTTAATGATTGGTTCTCATAGGGTATTGGAGCCATCAAAGCTCTGACATAAGCTCGCCAAATATTAATGATTGGCACAGTTTCTCCGGGATAATAATCCATAGTGATAAATTGAGCCGTCCAAAATCCGCGCGACATTGGTTTTATCCATTCTACCTCGGCCAATCTGACCAATCCGCGCATTTTAAACTGATTGATATTATTTTGAATATCATTGGAAACAAAATCTTGATAAACTTTGCGTGAAGACATCCAAAACAAACGTGAACCTCTGCCCCAACGATACATTAATTCGTCATAATCCGCAGTAATAACATGACGGAGCAGAATAAATTCTTCAATAAAAGATTCGGTCAAAAGATCAATTGCGGCAATAGGCCGTTCCTGCTCCTCAAGCAGTTTAAGTTCGCTAAAACCTTTATTGTGCTCAAGCAGCAAGGGCGATGAAGACCTTTGTGGTAACATAACATATATCGATGACACCAAAATAATATTAAGACAGATGCTCAAAGCAGCAAAGATGACAAGCAATCTTGAGCTCCATAAATAGCGCCTTTCAGGCATAGCATTGGTATGTATTGCCTCGGGGTAAAGTCCGAGTTTATCCGGACTTTTTTTCTCTTTATATTTAAATACGGTATTTAATAAATCCAGCATTTTACCTCTGCAAAAAAACAATGAGCATCTCTAGAATAAAGATTATATCCCAAAAAAATATCTTTTTTCTTAATTTTATACAACAAAGTTGAATAAAAGCAAATAAATACTGTTAATATTCAAAATATTGATATAACGTAAAAGACAAGTAAGTGTTTTTTTATAGGGTATGGCTATGAAGAAGATATTGATTTTGATGAGTTTTATAAGCTTTTTTGTGGGTGCTTGTTCCGAATATGGCGACAATTCGATTGTTGAGAGAGGAATGCCTGCCCCGGCATCATATACAGACTGGGATAGGGCGATTCGTATTGATACGGATATGCAAACCATGTATGCTAACACTCCCCGCAAAATAGAAAAGCCGATAGATATGTATATGGCGTTTGCGCTTGCTTTGAAATATAATTATACTCGTCGTTTGGTGAGCTATCAGCAAAGTATGATTGAGGTCGGCAAAAATCCTGCCAATCGGTTACCGGAGATATTTTCTTCAGCCGGGTATGTTAATACATCAAACCCCGGTGCCATGGATTCTGAGCTAAAATTGGCATGGAATATTTTGGATGTAAGTACGGTCTACTACCAAAGCAAGGATGATTGGTATCAAACCAGTGTGGCCTATGAACAAAGCCGCAAGGTCATTCACAATCTTATGCAAGAGACCAGGGTTTTGTATTGGAAAGCCCTTTCTGCACAAAAAATGCTTCCGGTTATTGACAACATGATAGAATACATGACCTTAGATGTTGATGAAATTAATGCAAAATCTAAAGATCTTGCCAAAGAGGGCAAATCTTTAAGTGTTGAAGACTTAAGTAAAAAACGTCAGTATATGGAAGAAGTCAAGAAGCTGTCTGCCATCAAACGTGATTTAGAAACGGCCGAAGTAAGGTTGGCCTCGTTGATGGGTTTCCACCCCTCGACGGAGTTCACGTTAGTTGGCAAAGAATATGGCAATTTTGATTTGCCGGAGATTAAGAGTTCCCTAAGCGAGATGGAATGGGTTGCCTTAACCAATCGTCCTGAGCTAAGGGTTAGGGACTTGGTGACCAATGTTGATGAGGTCATTGCCTCGTTTAAGGTTTTCTCCAATCCCGGCGATGACAAATACAAACAAAATCCCGACTATTACAATCGCGAATGGTCAAAGAAAGCGCAAAAGATTGGTATGGAAGTATTTGAAAATGTACAAGATCCCAAATATTTCGAGGCCGAAAGTTTGCGTCGTCAACGGATGACCACGCTTGTTTTAACCCAAGTTTATGTCGCCTGGGCGCGGTATATGTCGGCGATTGAGGACTATCAAATATCACAAGAGCTGGCCAATGCTTCCGAAGATATAGCAGAAGACACAACTATTTCCGACGGTTCGCGTGCGACCAAGTCGCAGTTGGAATCAGCTCGTGCGATAGAGGATGAGGCAAAAGCTTTGTTGGCCTATGTTGATTTGCAAGATGCCTTGGGCAATTTATATGCAACATTGGGCATGGATGCGATTCCTTATTATATGCTGAATGAAAAACCATCCAAGATAGCGGTTTATCTGCGCGGTGTTTTGGAGAAATGGCGCAAAGGTGAATTTTTGCCTGACAATCGTCCATATTTGTTGGCAGTTCCGGCCAAACGTCCGCCGGTCAATTTGTCTTCGTCAAAACTGATGCCGGACTTAGAGCTTGAAAGTGGCCAAAAGTTTGAAGTCCAAATTCCGGATTCTTTAATTAACAAAATGGATTTTAAGGGTAAAGTTACTTTTACTGCCGGATTAATTGATGATTCGCCGTTGCCTGATTGGGTAATGTTTGATGAGGAGAATCGTAAATTTGTAGGCATGGCGATGCCTGGCAATGTCGGAGAATATGGCCTCAAGGCCTATATGACCGATGAGGAAGGGCAGATTGCCTATGTTACCTTCAAGATAAAAATTACGGATGTCTATGTTCCGTCGGTAAAACTGCGCGGTTTGACTGAGGGGCGTGAAGCCACGGTGTTAAAACGATGCGTTGGCCGCCAATGCACGGATGAATACATTGCCGAAGAGGTAATCGGCGAGGATGTGGTTACGACAGCCAACTAAAAACACCTGATTCTAAATCAAAAAAGCCCCGCGGAATGCGGGGCTTTTGCGATTAGAATCCGAGTCGCCAATAAGGACTCGGCAAATAGGCAAAAAAAGGTTAATTTCTTGCTTAAATTACCTAAAATTTTAGACAGATTGCCAAATAAAAAAGTTGTTAAGAAATTTATCTACAAGCAAAAAAAATTTTTATGACAGTTTTTTAAATAGATAGACCGGAATCAGGTTTTTGTTAACCAAAATTGTATTGAGCAAAAAGGTCTAAAAGTTACAATGAAAACAAATAAAAAAACAGGCAAAAAAAATATTATTTGGTTCAACGGATAAAAAATTGTGCATACTATATGTAGTGGTGTTTACTTTTTGTTAAGACTATATATTGTATGTTTGGTGTCGAACAAGACATCAGAGTCTAACCGCGTAACTTAAGAAGGAATAGTTTTTAGAAATGTCAGAACAAGAGTACAAAATGTCTTCAGTAGCCGATGAGAAGATTGGCATTGAAAAAGTAACCAAAAGAGATGGCACGCTGGCACCGTTTGACAGCACCAAGATTTACAATGCCATCAACAAGGCCGGTCTTACCACCAAGGAGTTTGGTGAGGAAGAGAGTTGGCTGTTGACCGCACAGGTATTAAAAGTATTAAAGCACAAATTTTCAGCGCAGCTTCCCTCGATTGAGCAAATTCAAGATATTGTAGAGCAGGTTTTGATATCGGCCAACTACTTTGCCACGGCCAAGGCCTATATTTTGTACCGCGACCAACGCAACCGTGCGCGTCAAGATCACAAAGTCATGGTTGATGTAGAAAGCTCGATTAACGAGTATTTGGAAAAATTGGATTGGCGTATCAATGAAAATGCCAACCAGGGCTATTCCAACGGCGGTTTGATTCTAAATGTTTCGGGTAAAGTTACGGCCAACTATTGGCTAAGCCATGTATATCCGGCCAACATTGGCGAGGCGCATCGCAACGGCGATATCCACATTCATGATTTGAGTATGTTGGCAGCCTATTGTGCCGGCTGGTCCTTGAAGAACTTGTTGCACGAAGGATTCAACGGTGTTCCGGGCAAGGCCGAGGCCGGACCGGCCAAGCATTTATCGGCTGCGGTTGGCCAGATGGTCAATTTCATGGGCACTTTGCAAAACGAGTGGGCAGGTGCGCAAGCTTTTTCATCGGTTGATACTTATTTAGCGCCCTATGTCCGCAAAGACAAATTGACTTACAAGCAAGTATACCAAAGCATGCAAGAATTGGTTTACAATTTGAATGTTCCGTCGCGTTGGGGTTCCCAAACACCATTCACTAACTTCACATTTGACTGGGTCTGCCCTGAGGATTTGCGCGACACGCATCCGATTATTGCCGGCGAGGAGCAAGAGTTCACCTACGGCGATCTAAAAGAAGAGATGCACATGATTAACAAAGCCTACATGGAAGTCATGATGAAAGGCGACATCAAGGGGCGTCCGTTTACATTTCCGATTCCCACTTACAACATGACGCCTGATTTTCCGTGGGAAGACGAGAACACCGAGCTTTTGTTTGAGATGACAGCCAAATACGGTTTGCCCTATTTCCAAAACTTTATCAATTCGGTACTAAAGCCGGGGCAGATTCGTTCGATGTGCTGCCGCTTGCAGCTTGACTTGCGCGAGTTGTTGGCCAGAGGCAACGGTTTGTTTGGCTCTGCCGAGCAGACAGGTTCGATTGGTGTTGTAACTTTCAACTGCGCACGTCTAGGCTATGTATACAAAGGCGACGAGGCCGGGCTTTATGCCAGATTGGACGAGCTTTTGGAGATAGCCAAGACCTCGTTAGAGATCAAGCGCAAATTGATTCAACGCCTGATTGACGGCGGCTTATTCCCCTATACCAAGCGCTATTTAGGCACATTGCGCAACCACTTCTCGACCATTGGTGTTAATGGTATCAACGAAATGATCAGGAACTACACCAATGATGAGCACAACATTGCCGATAAGTGGGGACAAGATTTTGCGGTTAAATTCTTGGACTACATCCGTGACAAATTGGTCAAGATTCAAGAAGAGACCGGCCACATGTACAATTTGGAGGCCACCCCAGCCGAGGGAGCGACCACCCGTTTTGCCCGCGAGGATAAGAAACGTTATGTTGACATTATCCAAGCCGGCACCAAGGAAAATCCGTTCTATACCAACTCATCGCAATTGCCGGTTGGTTATACGGACGATCCGTTTGAGGCTCTGGACTTGCAATCCACATTGCAAACCAAATACACAGGCGGCACGGTATTGCACCTGTATATGGGCCAGAGGATATCCTCAGCCAAAGTTTGCCGCGACATTGTAAAACGTGTCCTGACGAACTATCGTTTGCCGTACATTACCATAACTCCTACTTTTTCCATTTGCCCCAAGCATGGATACATTTCAGGAGAGCATAAGTACTGCCCGATATGCGATGAAGAATTGAAGGCAGCCAAGAGAGCCGCAGCGTCAAGAAAAGATGTTGCATAAGTAGTAACTTTAATAAAAGAAAGATGGAGAAAAAAATGACCACTGTTAATTTTGAAGATGTTAAACTTACAGATGAAGAAAGACAGCCTTGTGAAGTATGGACACGTGTTATGGGCTATTTACGTCCGTATTCGGAATTTAATGTAGGCAAAAAATCTGAGTTTCGCTCTCGTGTATGTTTTTCTGAATTAAAAGCTATAGAGGGCTGCGCCTGCCATTGTGACTGCAATGCCATGGATATAGCGGCAGAATAACGAGAAAAATTTCAAATGTCAGAAATAATTATCGGCGGCGTTGAGAAATTCAGCGCCGTTGATTTTCCGGGGCATTTATCGGCTGTTGTTTTTATGCAGGGGTGTCCGTGGAAATGTCCTTTTTGCCACAATGCATCAATAAGGGATATCGGCCAAGAAACGGATTTTTCTTGGGATAAATTTTTTGAATTTTTAAAAACCAGAGTAGGCAAGCTTGATGCGGTAACTTTTTCGGGTGGCGAGCCGTTGGTTCAAGATTGTCTTTTAGATATCATCAAAGAGGTGAGGGCGCTTGGCTTTGCCATAGGGCTGCATACTGGTGGGTATCGACCGGAGCATTTAGCCAAGGTGTTGCCGTTTATTGATTGGGTAGGGCTTGACATCAAAGCGCCGTTTGTTGCCGATAAGTACAAAGCAATTGTTGGGGTTGATCACTTGGCAAGAGTATTAAAAAGTTTGGATTTATTGTTGGCAAGCGAAGTTGATTTTGAGTGCCGCACCACTTGCGATCCACGTTTTTTGAGCATTGAAGACTTAAAGCAAATTGCCCAAGCGCTGAAAGAAAAGGGGGTTAAGAAATACTTTTTGCAAAAATACCGTCCGATTGAAAGCGACAAGAGCACCACAGATGACGATTGCGAACATCTTTTGCAAGATAAAGATTTGCTTGAGTATTTAAACCGGAATTTTACTGGTTTTGAGATCAGACGCTAGGCAAGGGGATAAAATGCTAAAAGCCATAT